>NZ_BAAHXB010000417.1:0-200 GCF_054657215.1 Endothiovibrio diazotrophicus | reverse complement strand
CTCGGCGTCATCGACGACCGCTCGCGCCTGCTCTGTCACCTGCAATGGTATCTCCACGAGAGTGCCGAGACCCTCGTCCACGGTCTCTCCCAGGCGCTGCAAAAGCACGGTCTGCCGCGCGCCCTGATGACCGACAACGGGGCGGCGATGCAGGCCGAGGAGTTCGCCGCGGGGCTCCACGCCCTGGGCATCCTGCACGA
>NZ_BAAHXB010000416.1:0-202 GCF_054657215.1 Endothiovibrio diazotrophicus | reverse complement strand
ACTACCTCACGGACGGCCGCAACCGGCGCATCGGCAAGCGGGTCGATGGAGTGTTGGTGCAGGGATTCCTTTACCGGGACAAGCTCAACCCCATCGCCGAGTTGGATGGCGACGGCAACGTGGTCAGCCGGTTCGTCTACGGGGACAAGGGCAACGTACCCTCGTACATGGTCAAGGGAGGCGTCACCTACCGCATCCTCAG
>NZ_BAAHXB010000415.1:0-202 GCF_054657215.1 Endothiovibrio diazotrophicus | reverse complement strand
CGCCGCGGATCTCCCGCGCTGCACTGTTTGTCCTCCGCCACATGCCGCCCCTGCTACCCCGGAAGATCGGAATCGGCGCTACCGTTCTCCTACCGATTCCACAACGGCCTTCCCCTTCTGACCACAGGGTCGGCATCTCCAACTAAGTGACGAGGCTACGTATAGGTTCGCTTGCGCTACGGCCTGCGACTTTGCCCCAAGG
>NZ_BAAHXB010000414.1:0-202 GCF_054657215.1 Endothiovibrio diazotrophicus | reverse complement strand
CGGTAACGACTCCCCGGATGGCGCGCGGACTCCCCTGGTTATGACGCTCTGCGTCGTTCCCCTGGTTATGACGCTCCGCGTCGTAACCGACCACCTTGGCCGCTCTGCGTCCTGGCGGGGAGACGGCACCGCAAAGTACGGTGCCCTCGTTCGATACGACGCAGAGCGTCGAAGAAGACATCCCCACGCAGAGCGTGGGGAC
>NZ_BAAHXB010000413.1:0-203 GCF_054657215.1 Endothiovibrio diazotrophicus | reverse complement strand
GCGGTGTGGATCGCCCGGGTGCTCCTGGTGAGCCGTTCCCGCGGTGCTATAGAATTGACAACCCCCGACGATCTGCCTGAGGTGGAACAGATGCTCGCTGAAGAGACCGACGACTGGACCCTGTCCTGGCGACGCGCCGGGATGGAGGAAGGGCTGGCCAAAGGGCGTTCTGAAGGACGTGCTGAAGGGCGTGTTGAAGGACT
>NZ_BAAHXB010000412.1:0-205 GCF_054657215.1 Endothiovibrio diazotrophicus | reverse complement strand
CTACTTCGCCCAGTTGCGGCGCGCCGAACAAGCGCGGGAAAGGAAGCCCTGGGAGAGCGCCGACGATCGCCGGTAAAAAGTCGGAGAGTAGCCTGCACCACCCAAACCTCCGGCACGGACGCCGGGGGGCTGCTTCCGGTGGCTCTACCGTCCATCAAATAACACGGATGAGGGGCCATCAAATTGCGTGAACGCTCTCAGCTTC
>NZ_BAAHXB010000411.1:0-205 GCF_054657215.1 Endothiovibrio diazotrophicus | reverse complement strand
GCGCATCCGCACCCGGCTGGCGATGGAGTACGCCGACCGCGAGGCGCTGATGGCCTGCCTCCAGCACCTCACTCAATGCGCCGGCAACGCCCGCCTGATGACCCCGGAACTGATGCGCGCGCTGTGCGATCACGCCGTCGGCAACCACCGTCGCCGCCGAACGGGAACTCACCGTGCTCGACGAGAAGCTCTACCTCGAGGTGTT
>NZ_BAAHXB010000410.1:0-206 GCF_054657215.1 Endothiovibrio diazotrophicus | reverse complement strand
GTTTCCACGCCCCGCGTGGAAACGTCTTCTTTGACGCTCCGCGTCATGCCGAACGAAGACACCGAAATTCCAGCGCCCCACGGGGCATGAGGACGCAGAGCGTCCAAGGTCCCCGGTTACGACGCAGAGCGTCGTAACCAGAAGTCCGAAAAAGACAGAGGGGCGACCCTGGCCGCCCCTCCTCCTGAAGCCTCAAGCCTTCCCTC
>NZ_BAAHXB010000409.1:0-207 GCF_054657215.1 Endothiovibrio diazotrophicus | reverse complement strand
CCTCACCCGGCTCGGCCTCGGTGGCAACGGCCTCACCGCCCTGCCCCCCGAGATCGCACAACTCCAACACCTCACCCGGCTCGACCTCGGTAGCAACGGCCTCACCGCCCTGCCCCCCGAGATCGCACAACTCCAACACCTCACCCAGCTCGACCTCGGTAGCAACGGCCTCACCGCCCTGCCCCCCGAGATCGCACAACTCCAACA
>NZ_BAAHXB010000408.1:0-207 GCF_054657215.1 Endothiovibrio diazotrophicus | reverse complement strand
GAGCACCGGCTCGTAGTAGCGCGGCTGTGCCTCGGCCACCTCGTCGCGCAAGGCACTGATGTAGCGCCTGAGCGTGCGCCCGGAGGCCCGCAGCGGTCCCACCTTCTCCTGCAGCTTGCGCCGGATCTTCACCGCGCTGAGCTTCGGGAAATTCTCCAGCAGATGGATGATGTAGGCCCGGTGTTCATCCAGCGGCTTGCGCCGCGA
>NZ_BAAHXB010000407.1:0-208 GCF_054657215.1 Endothiovibrio diazotrophicus | reverse complement strand
TCGCGGCGCAAGCCGCTGGATGAGCACCGGGCCTACATCATCCATCTGCTGGAGAATTTCCCGAAGCTCAGCGCGGTGAAGATCCGGCGCAAGCTGCAGGAGAAGGTCGGGCCGCTGAGGGCCTCCGGGCGCACGCTCAGGCGCTACATCAGCGCCTTGCGCGACGAGGTGGCCGAGGCACAGCCGCGCTACTACGAGCCGGTGCTCG
>NZ_BAAHXB010000406.1:0-208 GCF_054657215.1 Endothiovibrio diazotrophicus | reverse complement strand
CGACGATGCCGATGATCCGCCCGTCGTCGGAGGGGATCCAGGCGTTCTTCTCGGCGTCGTACCAGCCCGCCGGGACCCGCTCGCCCACCGGGAAGCCGAGGAAGTTGTCGACGTAGAAGGGCAGCGGGTGGTTGAAGTCGACCCGGGTGGCGCCGGCGGCCAGCGCCTCGTCGAGGCTCAGCTCGACGGCGTAGGTGTAGCCGCTGGT
>NZ_BAAHXB010000405.1:0-209 GCF_054657215.1 Endothiovibrio diazotrophicus | reverse complement strand
CTGGCGCAGCACAACTTCGGCTACTGGTTCAGCAGCGCCAACGACTTCTGGCGGGGTTCCGGGTACTACATGGCGCAGGGGAGGATGGCGCCGGCGGCGTTCATGCTCCACCAGTCGGTCGAGCGCTACTACCACGCTGTTACACTTATATACAGTGGGTATAAATACAAGTGCCATAACATCGCCAAGCTGGCGGAGATGGGGGCGGA
>NZ_BAAHXB010000404.1:0-209 GCF_054657215.1 Endothiovibrio diazotrophicus | reverse complement strand
GACCACCTGATCCGCGACCAGCGGGACCTTCAGCGCCACCTGGACTACATCCACTTCAATCCCGTCAAACACGGCTTGGTATCCGCGGCAGAGGATCATCCGTATTCGTCGTTCGGAGAGTGGCTCAAGCGGGGAGTCTACGAGGCCGGCTGGGGAACAACGCCACCGCCGTCCATCGAGGGAATGGAGCTGGAGTAGGTCGTCGCTAC
>NZ_BAAHXB010000403.1:0-210 GCF_054657215.1 Endothiovibrio diazotrophicus | reverse complement strand
ACATAGGCGAAACGCTCCCCGCCGCCCTCCTCGTAGAACGGGCTGCACCCGCCGTCCCCCTTGAGGTAGAGACCGTCGTCATCGGCGATGGCGAAGAACAACTCCTCACTGTAGAAGCCGGCGCCGCCGAACATCCGCTTCACGCGCAGCCGCGGCAGCCACTCCAGCAGCTCGCTCAGGTACTCCAGATATTCGACGCTGACCCCCATC
>NZ_BAAHXB010000402.1:0-210 GCF_054657215.1 Endothiovibrio diazotrophicus | reverse complement strand
TGGGGCACGAACAACCAGTGGAAGTGGTCGGGTTGGATCACATGGGCGAGATGCCGAAACGAGTGGTGGGCCTTCACATCACGCATCGCGCCGAGTAGCCGTTCGGCGTTACGCGGTTCCTTTAGCCACGGTTCGCGCTCGTGGGTCACTACGGTCACGAACACCGGTCGATCGGGGAGGGTGTAGCGTCGATATCGTGGCATCTCTTTT
>NZ_BAAHXB010000401.1:0-212 GCF_054657215.1 Endothiovibrio diazotrophicus | reverse complement strand
GCGTCGCAACCAGGGGCCTTGGACGCTCTGCGTCCTGGTTCGAGCTGCGGCTGCTTCGGATAGGGCGCCGACGCGGAGCGTCGAGGGGGGCGCCGTGCCGACGTGGAGGCCGAGGTTACCACGCGGAGCGTGGTAACCAGGGGGGGGGCTTCGATCAGGGGCGGGTTTTCCTGCGCTGCGGTGGTTGTCCTTACCCCTGGTTGCGACGCTCT
>NZ_BAAHXB010000400.1:0-216 GCF_054657215.1 Endothiovibrio diazotrophicus | reverse complement strand
GCGTCTCCGCCGGTCAGCTCGACGAAACGGCGATGAAGTCGGCTGCCCAAGCCCTTCTCCGCCGGATCACCGGTCAGGGCCCGGCGGAGAATCCGGCGCGCCTCCTCCTCCATGGAACAGCCATGACGGGCGGCGTGGAGGCGGAACTCCACCTTCACGGGGTCGTCGAGATTACGAATGATCAGAAACGCCATAACAGCACCTCAATCTGCATTC
>NZ_BAAHXB010000399.1:0-217 GCF_054657215.1 Endothiovibrio diazotrophicus | reverse complement strand
TTACGATCCCTCCCGGAGCGGAGAGGTGGCCTCGTGGCTGTTCGACGGCTTCGTCGGTGTCCTACAGACCGATGGCTGCGCCTGCTACAACGATGCTTGTCGTAAAAACGAGATCACTCAGATCGGCTGTTGGGATCACGCCCGGCGCAAGTTCGTCGAGGCGAGCCAGGCGGCGCCGGCCAAAAAGAAGGGAGACAAAGTCAGCAAGGCCGATGTG
>NZ_BAAHXB010000398.1:0-217 GCF_054657215.1 Endothiovibrio diazotrophicus | reverse complement strand
CGCACTCCTCCGGGCGGCCACCGAAGTAACGGAAGGCCTCGTCGTGGAGCTGGATGAAGCGTTCCGTGTCGATCGGCCGGCGGGATAGGCCGACATACATCAGCCGCGAGAACGAGAGCACGAAAACCACGAAGTAGAGCGTCGTCGCCACCCCGTCGATCAGCACATCGCGCAGCTCCCCGGGATCGACCTGGCACTGGACGCCGGGAACGTCATC
>NZ_BAAHXB010000397.1:0-218 GCF_054657215.1 Endothiovibrio diazotrophicus | reverse complement strand
ACCGAATACGGCGAACGGATTCAAGAGCACTATCGCTCCGTGCTGAAGGAGCACGGCATCGACTCCGCTCAAAAACACTACGACGCACTGATTGCCGACCCGCAGTCGAGCGAGGCGTTACGCCAAGAGTTCGAAACGCAGGTGAAAGGCGACGACCGGCTGACCGCGCTGATGCAGAAACTGGGCATGGGCTCCTTCAGCGGGGGGTAGCAGAAAAA
>NZ_BAAHXB010000396.1:0-221 GCF_054657215.1 Endothiovibrio diazotrophicus | reverse complement strand
TCCAGGGTTCCCGGTTACGACGCAGAGCGTCGTAACCGGAGCTCCACCTTCTCGTTGCCACGCTCTGCGTGGACACGTCTTCTTCGACGCTCCGCGTCTTGCCGGACGAAGTCACCGCAATTTCAGCGTTCTACCAAGCACCAGGACGCAGAGCGTCCAGGGTTCCCGGTTACGACGCAGAGCGTCGTAACCAGAGCTCCACCTTCTCGTGGCCACGCTCT
>NZ_BAAHXB010000395.1:0-221 GCF_054657215.1 Endothiovibrio diazotrophicus | reverse complement strand
GAGAGCGGAGAGGACCCACACGCCGCCGTCGCGGTAGTCGCTGACCAGGGCGGTGATCGCTCCGTCGGCGGCGTCACCGAAGGGTTGCAGATGGAGCAGGGGGATGCCGTCGCGGTCGATCCGGACCAGTCCGCTCCCCTCGCCGACCCACACGCCGCCGCTGCCGTCGATGGCGAGGTGGTGGCCGCCGATCCCGTCCCGCTCGAAGACGAGCTGCCCGC
>NZ_BAAHXB010000394.1:0-224 GCF_054657215.1 Endothiovibrio diazotrophicus | reverse complement strand
AGCGTGGAAACGAGAGGGGGAGAGTCGTGGGGCGTGATGAGCGTGAGTCGGAGGGGCGGCCATCAAGATGAGCCCTTTCGCCGCTGGTTCGCCTCTGGTTACGACGCTCTGCGTCGTAACCGGCTACCTTGGACGCTCTGCGTCCTTACCCTGGCTAAGGCGCTGAATCTTCGGTGTCTCCGTTTGGCATGACGCGGAGCGTCAAAGAAGACGTTTCCACGCGG
>NZ_BAAHXB010000393.1:0-225 GCF_054657215.1 Endothiovibrio diazotrophicus | reverse complement strand
CGTCCCACCCAGGCGGTGGTGATGATGACCGCCTTCGGCTCGATGGAGCGCTCCCAGGAGCTGATGCTGGAGGGGGCGGCGGACTTCATCGCCAAGCCGTTCGAGGCGGAACAACTGCGGCGGGTGTGCGAGATCGCGGTGCGCCGCGAGGACTACATGGTGAGCAACGAGCAGTTCGCCGAGCGGCTGCGGGCGTTGCAGGAGAGCGAGGAGGCCTACCGGCGG
>NZ_BAAHXB010000392.1:0-227 GCF_054657215.1 Endothiovibrio diazotrophicus | reverse complement strand
ACGCCGGATGGCAATCTTTCCAAAGGCATGCGCCAGCTCAATGGGGTGTACACCCAGGCATTCAATCGCATGCATGATCGAGTGGGACATGTGTTTCAGGGACGCTATAAAGCCATTCTTGTTCAGAAGGAGAGCTATCTTCTGGAATTGGCTCGTTACATCGTGCTCAATCCCGTGCGTGCGAGGATGGTACGAAGCGCAAAGGACTGGCCATGGAGCAGTTATCG
>NZ_BAAHXB010000391.1:0-228 GCF_054657215.1 Endothiovibrio diazotrophicus | reverse complement strand
TACATGGGCGAGACCAACCTGAAGAACAAGATTCTCGCCATCGCCGAGGAGGAAGGCGCCGAGAACGCTTCCTATGCGCTGAAGCTGTTGCAGTCGGAGGGTGAACTCACCATCGCCAGCACCGGAAAGGATGAAACCTCCGGCGACCTGGTCACCAAGCAGTACCGGGTCGAGGGGCCGGTGATGCTGTTTCTGACGACGACGGCCATCGACATCGACGAGGAGTTG
>NZ_BAAHXB010000390.1:0-230 GCF_054657215.1 Endothiovibrio diazotrophicus | reverse complement strand
GCCCTCAGCAAGATTCGCAAGCTCTACGCCATCGAAGCGCGGCTGAAGAAGCTGCCGCCGAAGCAGGCTCAGGAGAAGACCGAGCTACGCCAACGTCTCGCCCAACCGGTGCTGGATGATCTCAAGGAGTGGCTGGAACGCAATCTCACCCGCGTCCCCAAGGACAGCCTGACCCGCAACGCCATCGGCTACACCCTCAACCAGTGGGACAAGCTGGTGGGGTATCTCCA
>NZ_BAAHXB010000389.1:0-231 GCF_054657215.1 Endothiovibrio diazotrophicus | reverse complement strand
ACGTCCGGTTTATCATCACAAGGAAGAGCGGGCCGATGGTCACCTGTTCATCACCGTGCTGGCTTACCAGTTCGTACAGATCATTCGTCATCGCCTGCGCGGTGCGGGGATCCACGATAGCTGGACCACGCTGCGCAAAACCCTCGCCGGCCAATGCCGAATTACCGCCACCTTTCGCCAGGACGATGGGCGGACGTTGCAGGTGCGAAAGGCAACGCGCGCCGAGCCGGG
>NZ_BAAHXB010000388.1:0-238 GCF_054657215.1 Endothiovibrio diazotrophicus | reverse complement strand
ACCCTGCTGGACAAGGGAACTCTACGCCCGCGCTTATTGGCTTCCTGAACTTCAGGAAGCTCCTTTTCATCATCAGACATATATTCAAACAAAAAAGACATCTTGATTCCTCACGCTGATTTAACGCGAATTAATTGATCGCATTCCCCGTCCATCGTTCACATGCCGAGTCTGAAAGACCATCCGGGATAACCTTCTGCCTCTCTCCCAGCCCCATTGGACTCAAACCCGAGCTAAA
>NZ_BAAHXB010000387.1:0-238 GCF_054657215.1 Endothiovibrio diazotrophicus | reverse complement strand
CGCCCCTCTTCGACGCTCTGCGTCGTGTGAAACGATGGCACCAAGGCCTTTTTTCCTTACTTCGTGCAAGGACGCAGAGCGTCCAAGGTGGCCGGTTACGACGCAGAGCGTCGTAACCAGAAGATTCGGGGGGCGACGGATTGACGCCGACACGGGTTTGCGCGCCCCTCATCCTCGTTTCCACGCTTTGCGTGGAAATGCCCCTCTTCGACGCTCTGCGTCGTGTGAAACAGTGGCA
>NZ_BAAHXB010000386.1:0-240 GCF_054657215.1 Endothiovibrio diazotrophicus | reverse complement strand
ACGCATCCGCACCCGACTGGCGATGGAGTATGCCGACCGCGAGGCGCTGATGGCCTGTCTACAGCACCTCATCCAATGCGCCGGCAACGCCCGCCTGATGACCCCGGAACTGATGCGCGCGCTGTGCGATCACGCCGTCGGCAACTTCCGCGTACTCACCACGCTGGCCGCCGAACTGCTCACCGTCGCCGCCGAACGGGAACTCACCGTGCTCGACGAGAAGCTCTACCTCGAGGTGTT
>NZ_BAAHXB010000385.1:0-242 GCF_054657215.1 Endothiovibrio diazotrophicus | reverse complement strand
GTCTCGAAGAATCCGCTCAGCGAGTCGGCATTCTTCCCTTTTGCCGTCCAAACAACGCGGCGCTTTACGTGGTCCACAATGATCGTGATGTAGCGGTGGTTCTTACGGTAGCTGAACTCATCGATCCCGATGGAGCGTAGTCCGTTCAACCGCTCAGGACTCAGCCGTTGCTCTACGATACGATCAACAATCCGCCCGACACTTCGCCAGGAGATGCCCAGCAGGCGGGTGACCGCGGTTTT
>NZ_BAAHXB010000384.1:0-245 GCF_054657215.1 Endothiovibrio diazotrophicus | reverse complement strand
GCTCCTACAGGTCACCCCGACGCCCCGTAGGAGCGGCCCCGAGGCCGCGATGGCGCCCTCCCCGCCGACCTCCGCAAGCCGCGGAAAGGCGGGCACTTCGAACCATCGCGGCCTAAGGGCCGCTCCTACAACAGGTCACCCCGACGCCCCGTAGGAGCGGCCCCGAGGCCGCGATGGCGCCGTCTCCGCCGACTCCCGCAAGCCGCGGAAAGGCGGGCACTTCGAACCATCGCGGCCTAAGGGCC
>NZ_BAAHXB010000383.1:0-247 GCF_054657215.1 Endothiovibrio diazotrophicus | reverse complement strand
TGACCACCTCGGAAGTCCGCGGCTGGTGGTCGATGCCGCCACCGGTGCGGTGGTGCAGCGGATGGAGTACGATGAATTCGGACGGGTGATCGAGGATAGCAATCCGGGGTTCCAGCCGTTCGGGTTTGCCGGGGGGGTGTGGGATCGGGATACGGGGTTGGTACGGTTTGGGGCGCGGGATTATGATCCGGGCACGGGACGATGGACTAACAAGGATCCTATTCGTTTTGAGGGTGGAGATGCCAAC
>NZ_BAAHXB010000382.1:0-249 GCF_054657215.1 Endothiovibrio diazotrophicus | reverse complement strand
GACGGCCAGGCGCTGGCCGACGGCTTCCTGCAGAGCGGCACGGTCAACGACGCCGAGGGTTGGATCCAGGGCCTCGACGCCGGGGTCATCACCACCGCCCAGGGCAACGCCCAGCAGGCGCTACAGGACTACCTGAACACCAACCTACCCAACGCCACCGTCGGCGAGGTGATCGGCGGTCGGCGCATCGTCCCGCGGGAGAGCGAGACCATTCCCTCCTCCATCCAGAACCCGATGGTGACCCGGGGC
>NZ_BAAHXB010000381.1:0-250 GCF_054657215.1 Endothiovibrio diazotrophicus | reverse complement strand
GACCGTGACGTCCGCGACCACGCCCACCACGGCGACTTCGGCGACCACTCCGACGACCGTTACGTCTGCGACAACGCCCACCACGGTGACCTCGGCAACTACCCCGACCACCGTCACGTCCGCGACGACGCCCACTACGGTGACCTCGGCGACCACTCCGACGACCGTTACGTCTGCGACAACGCCTACCACGGTGACCTCGGCGACTACCCCGACGACGGTCACGTCTGCGACGACGCCGACGACCGCG
>NZ_BAAHXB010000380.1:0-251 GCF_054657215.1 Endothiovibrio diazotrophicus | reverse complement strand
CCGCGGCCGGCGAGGACGCCGCCGCCACCGCCACCCTGGCGATCCCCGCCGGCGACGGCGGACCGTGGTTGGCGCTGGGCACCCGCATCCACCGCTTCGACGCCGACGGCGTCGCCCTCGGCGTGATTCGCACGAACTCCGCGGTCCGCTCCCTCACCGTTGCCGACAACCCCCCTTGGGTGATCGCCGCCACCGCCGACGGGGTGCTCGCCTACGACGGCGACGGCCACCCGCTGGGCGCCGTCCCCTAC
>NZ_BAAHXB010000379.1:0-253 GCF_054657215.1 Endothiovibrio diazotrophicus | reverse complement strand
TGGCCGACGCTGCCTCATTGGAATTTCACTTAAATCCTTTCCCCAATCCACACTGTTTTGGATCTTCTCCACGAAGTCCTCTGAACCGAGGAAGACCTGGTTTTTCAACTGGCCCCAGGGGCTGGGTTGGTTTCTACCTTCGGCCACAAAGCTCCGGTAGTACTCGACTGCCTGCCCCTTCTGATCCCCGAAGGCAGACAGAATCCATTCGGTCTGGAGCCATGGCGCTCCCTGCATCTGTCCAGCCGTGGCT
>NZ_BAAHXB010000378.1:0-253 GCF_054657215.1 Endothiovibrio diazotrophicus | reverse complement strand
GGCCACGGCTGGACAGACGCAGGGAGCGCCATGGCTCCAGACCGAATGGATTCTGTCTGCCTTCGGGGATCAGAAGGGGCAGGCAGTCGAGTACTACAGGAGCTTTGTGGCCGAAGGTAGAAACCAACCCAGCCCCTGGGGTCAGTTGAAAAACCAGGTCTTCCTCGGTTCAGAGGACTTCGTGGAGAGGATCCAAAACAGTGTGGATTGGGGAAAGGATTTAAGTGAAATTCCAATGAGGCAGCGTCGGCCG
>NZ_BAAHXB010000377.1:0-257 GCF_054657215.1 Endothiovibrio diazotrophicus | reverse complement strand
GAAGCGCCCGGCCTGTGAGGAGGCGGGCATCAGTCTGAGAACCTTCCAACGTTGGACGAGCGACGGCGAAATCAAGGAGGACCAGCGCCCCCTGGTAGAACGACCCGAGCCCGCGAACAAGTTATCGGAGGAGGAACGGGAAGGGATTCTGGAGGCCTGTAATCAGAACGAGTATGCCAGCTTGCCACCGAGCCAGATCGTGCCCAGGCTTGCGGACAAGGGGGATTATTTGGCCTCGGAGTCGAGTTTCTACCGCG
>NZ_BAAHXB010000376.1:0-259 GCF_054657215.1 Endothiovibrio diazotrophicus | reverse complement strand
AAGCGTCCAAGGTGGCCGGTTACGACGCGGAGCGTCGTAACCAGAGCGCCAGAGCACCAGCTCACCAGAGCACCGGAGTTGCCCCCATGGCGATCCCCCGCCCCCTCCTCCGCCGCCTCGGCCTGCGCGACTACCTCCCCACCTGGGGGGGCGATGCAGGCGTTCACCGACCGGCGCGACGCCGATACCGCCGACGAGCTGGGGGTCAGGGGTCAGGTCTTTCCTCTTGCATTTCAGCTTCTTCATCATATCGCTAACC
>NZ_BAAHXB010000375.1:0-264 GCF_054657215.1 Endothiovibrio diazotrophicus | reverse complement strand
CGCTATTCCGAAGAGAGAAAAGCATCGGTGATGCGCAAGCTGTTACCGCCGAACAACCGACCGATACCCGAGGTAGCCGGAGAGGAGAGGATTTCAGAGCAGACCCTTTACAATTGGCGCAGACAGGCCAAAGAGAAAGGGGTACCCGTGCCAGGCAGTGGAAAACAGACAGACGATTGGTCCGCGGAGGCGAAGTTCGCGGCGGTGGTGGAGAGCGCCGCGATGAACGAGTCCGAGCTCAGTGAGTATTGTCGTCGCAAGGGG
>NZ_BAAHXB010000374.1:0-267 GCF_054657215.1 Endothiovibrio diazotrophicus | reverse complement strand
CCGAAAAAGACAGAGGGGCGACCCTGGCCGCCCCTCCTCCTGAAGCCTCAAGCCTTCCCCCGTTTCCACGCTCCGCGTGGAAACGTCTTCTTTGACGCTCCGCGTCATGCCGAACGAAGGCACCGAAATTCCAGCGCCCCGCCGGGCATGAGGACGCAGAGCGTCCAAGGCCCCGGTTACGACGCAGAGCGTCGTAACCAGAAGTTCGAAAAAAGACAGAGGGACGACCCTGGCCGCCCCTCCTCCTGAAGCCTCAAGCCTTCCCTC
>NZ_BAAHXB010000373.1:0-268 GCF_054657215.1 Endothiovibrio diazotrophicus | reverse complement strand
GGAGAGATCCCACGCGGCATAGTGGAGCAGCGGGCGCTCCAGGTGGCGGTAGCGGTCGGGGATCTCATAGCGCTTGCCGGCCAGCGAGACGGTGCCGTCGCTGCGCCGTAGCGTGCGCGGCTCGGTGCGCCGAAAGGCGTGCCGCAGCGCCTGACTGGAGGGGCTGGGTCGCCCCACCGAACGCTCGTCGAGGTAGCGGCGCAGGGGCGTGGTGGCGATTTCGCGGTGCACCGTGCGGTGGTACTCCTGTTCCACCCAGGCCTGGGTC
>NZ_BAAHXB010000372.1:0-270 GCF_054657215.1 Endothiovibrio diazotrophicus | reverse complement strand
GACCAGTTGTGGGGGGTGAGTGGGGATCGCCTGCTGCGGGTGGACCGGCGCGGGCAGCTCGTCTTCGAACGGGACGGGATCGGCGGCCACCACCTCGCCATCGACGGCAGCGGCGGCGTGTGGGTCGGCGAGGGGAGCGGACTGGCCCGGATCGACCGCGACGGCATCCCCCTGCTCCATCTGCAACCCTTCGGTGACGCCGCCGACGGGGCGATCACCGCCCTGGTCAGCGACTACCGCGACGGCGGCGTGTGGGTCCTCTCCGCCCTT
>NZ_BAAHXB010000371.1:0-270 GCF_054657215.1 Endothiovibrio diazotrophicus | reverse complement strand
TCATGGCGATGATCGACGTGGCGGCGGCCCTGGAGACCGGCACCCTCGCCGGCAACATTCACTTGGTGGACAACAACCGTTGGCTGGGTTCGCGGGGCGAGGGCGGTGAGGCGCTGGTCTCGGTAGTGCGGATCACCCGGGTCGATGGCGTGGTCGACGCCCAGGTGCTCAACTGGCTGTGCAACGGGGTGGGTGTTTCTCCTGCCGATCTTCCACCGGATCTTTCGCCGGTGTCGGGCGACGGAGATCCCCTGATCGTCAGCCGCCGCC
>NZ_BAAHXB010000370.1:0-271 GCF_054657215.1 Endothiovibrio diazotrophicus | reverse complement strand
GAGGCTGGGGCCCGCACGCAGCCGGCCTGTGAGGAGGCGGGTATCAGTCAGCGAACCCTCCAGCGCTGGATGCACAACGGTGAGATCAAGGAGGACCAGCGACCGCTGGTGGAACGACCGGAGCCGGCGAACAAGCTGTCGGAGGAGGAGCGGGACGGGATCCTGGAGACCTGTAACCAGGACGAGTATGCCAGCTTGCCACCGAGCCAGATCGTGCCCAGGCTTGCGGACAAGGGGGATTATTTGGCCTCGGAGTCAAGCTTCTACCGCA
>NZ_BAAHXB010000369.1:0-276 GCF_054657215.1 Endothiovibrio diazotrophicus | reverse complement strand
TTCGACCAAGTGGTCGGCGGCGCGGGCGACGACACCATCCGCGTCCACCGCTACACCGGTGAGAACACGGTGGAGCGGATCGACGGCGGTGAGGGGTTCAATGTGATCGCAGGCACCGGCGGCGGCAACGTCATCGATCTGAGCGGCGCCGAGGTGGTGAACATCGCGCGGATCGATGCCGGTGGCGGCAACGATACGGTGACCGGTTCGGCCGGTGGCGATGTGATCGTCGGCGGCAGCGGTTCCGATACCCTGGCCGGCGGAGCAGGTGACGAC
>NZ_BAAHXB010000368.1:0-277 GCF_054657215.1 Endothiovibrio diazotrophicus | reverse complement strand
GCCTCGTCAGCAGAATCTGTGGGGAACCTTCGGTTCCGGTAACGCGCCAAGTGTATGATACAAAGCGATTTCCAGCGCGCGGTAGGTGCGAAATCCGAACGCTTTTCTGACCGTCAGTTTTGCTTTGGTATTGAAACCCTCCACCACACCGCTGGAGAGCTGTCCTTTGGCCCGGAACCAGTTGAGCAAAAGAGTCCGGTGCCCACGCAGCATTCTGGCGACCCGCTTCATCGGTTCGATCTTCGAGCGCATGGTCTTGGTACACCATCGATCCAGG
>NZ_BAAHXB010000367.1:0-277 GCF_054657215.1 Endothiovibrio diazotrophicus | reverse complement strand
TGTTAATGGCCAACTAAACTGACCCACCTCTGGCCACTAGTTTTGACCCACCCCCGGTGGCCGTCAGGTCACCAGAGACCTACTCTCCAGCCCCTTTGCCGGGTGGAGAGCAGCATTGAAGGAGTGGGTAGTGATACACAAGATCAAAGCGATGTACGACGAGGGGCGGGGCAGCTCGATCCGGGAGATCGCCCGAACCCTGAAGATCTCCAGGAACACGGTGCGCAAGTACCTGGCGATGGACGAGGAGCATATCCAGGTCAAGCGTGCCGACCGC
>NZ_BAAHXB010000366.1:0-281 GCF_054657215.1 Endothiovibrio diazotrophicus | reverse complement strand
CGATCGTCGATAAAGCTGAAGTCGAGCAGTTGGTTGACCTGGCGCTTGGTGATGGTGCTCTGGTGGCGGTAGTCGAACTCCTCCAGGCTCTTGAGTACCGGAAAGGCCGCCTTGCGCCGGTTCAACTCGACGCGGCGCCGGTTGCGCTGTTCAAACTCGTGCTCGGCCAGCCGGTGGGCGAACTGGAGGTAGGAGAGTTCGTTCTCCTCGGCCTCGCTGAGCAGCGGCTCCAGTCCCTGGCTGATGGCGTTGAAGCGCAGGGCGCGGTAGAGGTTGGCGGT
>NZ_BAAHXB010000365.1:0-281 GCF_054657215.1 Endothiovibrio diazotrophicus | reverse complement strand
TAACGCCCCGCCCAATAGGGGGAGAGGTAGGTCCAAAAAAGCTGGAACTCCTCTTTAAGCAGATAGGCGCGTACCGAGCGCAGATTGTACTGAACGAGCTCAGCGAGTTTCACCTCCTGCTTCTCCGTCAGGTTCTCCGGGCGCTTGAGCAGCAGCCAGCGGGTTCTCGTCAGTACCGGCTCGTAGCCTTTGGCTTTCAACTCCTTGGCTTCCTGGGCACGCACTTCGTCAATCGCTTTACTCAGATGCGCCATGATGTGGAAGCGATCCAGCACATGTAC
>NZ_BAAHXB010000364.1:0-282 GCF_054657215.1 Endothiovibrio diazotrophicus | reverse complement strand
CCGTTCGACAAGCCGGATCGCCGTGTAGATGAACGACTTGAACTTCTGAACACGATTCAGGATAGTCTTGAGCTGCATCCCGCTCCTCCGTCTCTGATTGATGACTGTGTGGTAACTTCATCTTCTCAGAGATCGGGCGGGATGCGCCCCTTTTCATCGATGCCCATCGATCCCTCGATGGGAAAAATCCCCCAACCCTCATGGCGAACTCTTGCCTGCGTTTTCCGGCGGGTCAAGGAGGAGTCCCGACGCAGGAGGGAAGCTCCTTGATGCGCCGGAAAA
>NZ_BAAHXB010000363.1:0-283 GCF_054657215.1 Endothiovibrio diazotrophicus | reverse complement strand
GGACGTGACCGTCGTCGGGGTAGTCGCCGAGGTCACCGTGGTAGGCGTCGTCGCAGACGTCACGGTCGTCGGCGTCGTCGCCGAAGTCACCGTGGTGGGCGTCGTCGCGGACGTGACGGTGGTCGGGGTAGTCGCCGAGGTCACCGTGGTGGGCGTGGTCGCGGACGTGACGGTGGTCGGGGTAGTTGCCGAAGTCACCGTGGTGGGCGTCGTCGCAGACGTCACGGTCGTCGGCGTCGTCGCAGACGTCACCGTAGTGGGTGTCGTCGCGGACGTGACGGTG
>NZ_BAAHXB010000362.1:0-285 GCF_054657215.1 Endothiovibrio diazotrophicus | reverse complement strand
TGCGGAGCGCGAACGAGCGATCACAGAGCGCGAACGGGTCATCGATGACCACCAACAGATCATCGCCCACGATCAGCGCCGGATCGCCGAGCAGGCGAAGCGGATCAAATTGCTGGAAGAGCAGTTGCGCTTGGCCAACCAGAGGCGCTTTGGGGCGAGTAGCGAGAAGCTGGCGTTTCAGAACGGGCTGTTCGACGAGGCGGAACTGGAGGCGTGCCTCGGCGAGGTGGACGAGCAGTTGGCCGAGGTCGATACGCCCGCCGCCGCACCACTCCCACGCAAGAA
>NZ_BAAHXB010000361.1:0-289 GCF_054657215.1 Endothiovibrio diazotrophicus | reverse complement strand
TTTCAGCAACGTCATGGCCGCCGCCGATTACGCCTCCTCCGGCGGCATCCCGACGCGCGTGCTCAGCGAGGGCGGCCAACCCGCCTGGGTGCGCATGGAGCATGTGTGGGTGGAGGCAGCCCTGGACTTCCACCCCGGTCGTGCCTACCGCAACCTGGAGGCCGACAGCTGGATCGCCCTCGACCCCAGCTTCAAGCAGTACGAGTACCTCGAAGGGATCGACGTGGCGCAGATCGCCGGCCTCGACGGCCAGGTGCTGGCCGACGGCTTCCTACAGAGCGGCACGGTT
>NZ_BAAHXB010000360.1:0-292 GCF_054657215.1 Endothiovibrio diazotrophicus | reverse complement strand
TGACGGCGCGCCCGAGGAGACGGTCGCCGTCGAAGCCGTAGGCGGCGAGCTGGCCGTCGCGGTAGCTCCACAGGCGGCTGCGCACCGGGTCCACCGCCAGCGCGCCGGGGGCGCCGCTCTCGGCGATGGCCAGTTGGGGATCGCCGTTGGCGGCGTCGAGCTTGAGGGTGTCGCCGGGGCGGGCGAGCCACAGCGCGGGGCGATGGTCGGGATCGATGGCGGCGAGGCTGGAGGCGACGCTCAGCAGGCCGGAGATGGCGAGAACGAGACGGCGTCCCCAGCGACGCCCAGA
>NZ_BAAHXB010000359.1:0-292 GCF_054657215.1 Endothiovibrio diazotrophicus | reverse complement strand
AGACGGCGCGCCCGAGGAGACGGTCGCCGTCGAAGCCGTAGGCGGCGAGCTGGCCGTCGCGGTAGCTCCACAGGC
Source organism: Endothiovibrio diazotrophicus (assembly GCF_054657215.1). NCBI lineage: Bacteria > Pseudomonadati > Pseudomonadota > Gammaproteobacteria > Chromatiales > Thioalkalispiraceae > Endothiovibrio > Endothiovibrio diazotrophicus. Next base: position 217 of record NZ_BAAHXB010000359.1, on the reverse strand, counting down.
GGCTGCGCACCGGGTCCACCGCCAGCGCGCCGGGGGCGCCGCTTTCGGCGATGGCCAGTTGGGGGTCGCCGTTGGCGGCGTCGAGCTTGAGGGTGTCGCCGGGGCGGGCGAGCCACAAGGCGGGAAGGTGATCGGGGTCGATGGCGGCGAGGCTGGAGGCGGCAGCCAGCAGGCCGGAGACGACGAGAACGAGACGGCGTCCCCAGCGACGCCCAGC
>NZ_BAAHXB010000358.1:0-294 GCF_054657215.1 Endothiovibrio diazotrophicus | reverse complement strand
AAGTTGGCAGGCGATCTCCCCCGCCTGTTCGGCGCACTGGGCGGCCGACGGCTGGCCATCCACCCGTAGTCGGGTCTCCGCGGCCTGGACGCCGCTCCCCTCGTCCTCGGCGAACAGGCGCAGCGGGGGGTTCGCCTCGGCCACCACCGCCCCCGAGACGGGGCTCCGCCACGCCGCCCGTGGGGGGATCACGTCGGCGTAGGCGGCCAGCGCCGCCGCCGATTCCGGCGCCGATGGCGCTCCCGCGCGGCGCACCGTCTGCCCCGTCCCCTGCGGGGTGACCTTCTCCACGCC
>NZ_BAAHXB010000357.1:0-294 GCF_054657215.1 Endothiovibrio diazotrophicus | reverse complement strand
GAGTTGGCAGGCGATCTCCCCCGCCTGTTCGGCGCACTGGGCGGCCGACGGCTGGCCGTCCACCCGCAGCGCAGTCTCCGCGGCCTGGACGCCGCTCCCCTCGTCCTCGGCGAACAGGCGCAGCGGGGGGTTCGCCTCGGCCACCACCGCCCCCGAGACGGGGCTTCGCCACGCCGCCCGTGGGGGGATCACGTCGGCGTAGGCGGCCAGCGCCGCCGCCGATTCCGGCGCCGATGGCGCTCCCGCGCGGCGCACCGTCTGCCGCGTCCCCTGCGGGGTGACCTTCTCCACGCC
>NZ_BAAHXB010000356.1:0-294 GCF_054657215.1 Endothiovibrio diazotrophicus | reverse complement strand
CCAGCACCGTCTCGCCGTCCACCTTCAGTTCCGGGGTGACCGAGATCAGATAGGCGGGGATGGTGTCGGGCAGTTGGCTGAGATCGGTAATCTCTCCCTCCGGTAAGAGGGCCAGCAGCGCCGCCTCGTCCTCGGCCGTGCTCGGCTTGAAGGAGATCGTCACCTTGCGGTTGTTCAGCTTCGGGAAGGGGTAGTCCACCTGCCGGGTGGCGCTACCGAGTCCGTCGTTGCCGAAACCGAGGGTGACGTGGTGTTGCAGCGCGGCGGGCAGCGCGCCGTAGGTGGCGCCCCGGA
>NZ_BAAHXB010000355.1:0-294 GCF_054657215.1 Endothiovibrio diazotrophicus | reverse complement strand
CCCGGGGCGCCACCTACGGCGCGCTGCCCGCGGCGCTGCAACATCGCGTCACCCTCGGCTTCGGCAACGACGGACTCGGTAGCGCCACCCGGGTGGTCGCCTATCCCTTCCCGAAGCTGAACAATCGAAAGGTGACCATCTCCTTCAAGCCGAGCAGCGCCGAGGACGAGGCGGCGCTGCTCGCCCTCTTACCGGAGGGAGAGATCACCGATCTCAGCCAACTGCCCGACACCATCCCCGCCTACCTGATCTCGGTCACCCCCGAACTGAAGGTGGACGGCGAGACGGTACTGA
>NZ_BAAHXB010000354.1:0-295 GCF_054657215.1 Endothiovibrio diazotrophicus | reverse complement strand
CCCGGGTTACGACGCGGAGCGTCGTAACCAGAAGGCGGTGGGAGGGGGGTATCGGCTTTCGGCCCCAACGGTTTTCCCTCGTTTCCACGCTCCGCGTGGAAACGTCTTCCTCTTCGACGCGCTGCGTCGTGCCGAACGAAGGCACGGTTTGCCTGCCTGCACTCGCTGGACGCGGAGCGTCCATGGCCCCGGGTTACGACGCGGAGCGTCGTAACCAGAAGGCGGTGGGGGGGGGTATCGGCTTTCGGCCCCAACGGCTTTCCCTCGTTTCCACGCTCCGCGTGGAAACGTCTTC
>NZ_BAAHXB010000353.1:0-296 GCF_054657215.1 Endothiovibrio diazotrophicus | reverse complement strand
GTCGTCGCGGACGTGACGGTGGTCGGGGTAGTTGCCGAGGTCACGGTAGTGGGCGTCGTCGCAGACGTCACCGTCGTCGGCGTGGTCGCCGAAGTCGCCGTGGTGGGCGTCGTCGCGGACGTGACGGTGGTCGGGGTAGTCGCCGAGGTCACCGTGGTGGGCGTCGTCGCGGACGTGACGGTGGTCGGGGTAGTTGCCGAGGTCACCGTGGTGGGCGTCGTCGCAGACGTCACCGTAGTGGGTGTCGTCGCGGACGTGACGGTGGTCGGCGTGGTCGCCGAGGTCACCGTGGTGGG
>NZ_BAAHXB010000352.1:0-296 GCF_054657215.1 Endothiovibrio diazotrophicus | reverse complement strand
GGTCCGCGGTCACAAACATCTGCTCCGGAATCGCATGCTCCAGCGCCGAACTGAGCGCCCCCAACTGGAACACCAGATTGAACTTGTTCGTCCCATCGTCCGTCTGCGCGGTAATGTTCAGCGCATCCAGGTCCATCGATATTCCGCCGGTACGGATCGCATTGGGCAGCCCCCAGAAGTAGTCCACCTGCGGCACATACCCGTAGGTGCCGCCGGAGGGCAGCTGCTGCATATGCGCCTTCTGCTGGAGCGTCATCACGTGGGCCATCCCCTGACTCTCGGCGAAGTAGCCGAGC
>NZ_BAAHXB010000351.1:0-297 GCF_054657215.1 Endothiovibrio diazotrophicus | reverse complement strand
AAAGAACGGAACAACGTGTCGGCAGAGTGTTTGAGTGAAACGGCGGCTCCTTGGAGAAAGAGCAGCACGACCCGTTCAAACGTCAGGATGCGCTGGCGGGAGAAGTCGCCGGGATTTTCGCGGTGCTCGGCGATGAATTCCGGGCTGGTGAGGGAGCGGGAAATCTTATTGAGAACAATTCTTATTAAAGAGGTCCGGGGTCTTCAATTTCATCGGGATTTAGCCTCGAATCGTTACGTTCAACATGACGCCAATTATATCATATTCAAAGACTTAAATGCTAAGTTGATGCCATTG
>NZ_BAAHXB010000350.1:0-298 GCF_054657215.1 Endothiovibrio diazotrophicus | reverse complement strand
CACCGAAGGGCGCAGAGAGGGTGAGATCGCGCTGTTGAAACGGCTGCTCTCGTTGCGCTTCGGCCCTCTTCCTGAGTGGGTCGACCAGCGCTTGGGCGAAGCCCCGCTGGAGATCCTGGAGCGCTGGGGGGAGCGCATTCTCGACGCGGAAACAATCGAGCAGGTGTTCGCCGAAAGGGATTGACGACCTTGGGGCCGTTCCCACAGGGAGAAAATCCGACCGCACGGCGCTGGATGGGCGATTAGACCGCGTGCCCCATCACCAAGCCGACGCCGAGCCGACGCCCGTTTGAATAAC
>NZ_BAAHXB010000349.1:0-303 GCF_054657215.1 Endothiovibrio diazotrophicus | reverse complement strand
CTCGCGTCGGCGCGGTAGCGCCGACCTACGCCTATGAGCGTAGCGGCTCATCACCAGCCGCGTCCCCCACCATCGGCACGGCAACGCCCCGCCGTAGGTTGGCGCTACCGCGCCGACGCAAACGGGGGCAGCGGCCTTTCGCCGTCTCCGCCGGACCTTCCGAACGGGGTGTTCCGTTCGGAAGGGTCCTCATGACCGCAAGCCCGCTGCTTTCGCTCGCGTCGGCGCGGTAGCGCCGACCTACGCCTATGAGCGTAGCGGCTCATCACCAGCCGCGTTCCCCCACCATCGGCACGGCAACGC
>NZ_BAAHXB010000348.1:0-316 GCF_054657215.1 Endothiovibrio diazotrophicus | reverse complement strand
CGGCCCGTCCGGTCGGGGCCCCTCCAGGGAAGAGATAGGAATCGAACGACCATGGCCCAGTTTCTCAGCTACCACCTGCTGCCCCGCCCCTCGCTGATCGAGACGCTGCGCGAGAGCGGCGCCTTCCTGCGCACCACCGCCGCGGTGGTGATCGTCGCCTTCGGCGGCCTCATCACCGCCCCCGCCGCCGCCGCCCTGCGCGCCGCGCCGATCGACCCGCCGGGCCAGACGCGGGCGGAGGAGTGCGACGAGACCCAGCTGGCCAAGGCGGTGCAGCAGATCAAACGCCACCTCGCCCGCCTGGAAGCGCGGCTCG
>NZ_BAAHXB010000347.1:0-319 GCF_054657215.1 Endothiovibrio diazotrophicus | reverse complement strand
ACGTTCAATGGAGCCCATGGCCAGCCTCCTCCGTGCCGGGGCGGGTCAGGCTGCGATAGCGACCGAGTTCGCCGGTGGCCGATGCCGTGGCCTCGCCAGGGGAGGGGGCTTCCCGCTCCCGCCGCGCCATCCTCTCGGGGTTCGCCTCCCAGGCGCTCAGATAGTCGAGCAACGTGCCGACCTTGAGCCCCTCCTTCTCCGCCAAGTAGAGCAGTTCCTGTTCCGGCAGCGCGCGGAGCCGGGTGAGATGGCGTTTGACTCCGCGCAGCTTGTCCTTGTATTGCTGCGGATCGGTATTGCGCAACTGGCGGCACAGCGC
>NZ_BAAHXB010000346.1:0-319 GCF_054657215.1 Endothiovibrio diazotrophicus | reverse complement strand
GCGTTCAATGGAGCCCATGGCCAGCCTCCTCCGTGCCGGGGCGGGTCAGGCTGCGATAGCGATCGAGTTCGCCGGTGGCCGATGCCGTGGCCTCGCCAGGGGAGGGGGCTTCACGCTCCCGCCGCGCCATCCTCTCGGGGTTCGCCTCCCAGGCACTCAGATAGTCGAGCAACGTGCCGACCTTGAGCCCCTCCTTCTCCGCCAAGTAGAGCAGCTCCCGTTCCGGCAGCGCGCGGAGCCGGGCGAGATGGCGTTTGACCCCGCGCAGCTTGTCCTTGTATTGCTGCGGATCGGTATTGCGCAACTGGCGGCACAGCGC
>NZ_BAAHXB010000345.1:0-325 GCF_054657215.1 Endothiovibrio diazotrophicus | reverse complement strand
GACGCGAACGGAGGCAGCGGGGGAGGAGCTTCGAGTTCCGTTCCGACGGCCGAGGCCTGCCGTTCCGAACGTCCGGTAGCGGCCCCGGCAGAGGTGCCTCCGTTCCCGTCGCCGCGGTAGCGACGACCTACTCCAGCTCCATTCCCTCGATGGACGGCGGTGGCGTTGCTCCCCAGCCGGCCTCGTAGACTCCCCGCTTGAGCCACTCTCCGAACGATGAATACGGATGATCCTCTGCCGCCGATACCAAGCCGTGTTTGACGGGGTTGAAGTGGATGTAGTCCAGGTGGCGCTGAAGGTCCCGCTGGTCGCGGATCAGGTGGTC
>NZ_BAAHXB010000344.1:0-327 GCF_054657215.1 Endothiovibrio diazotrophicus | reverse complement strand
CCGCCTGCAACACCGCGAGGTGCGCAGCTACGAGGTCGAATACGTCCACGCCCTCTGGCATGCCGACTTCCATCATGGCTCGCGCCGCGTGCTCAACGCCGCCGGGGAGTGGGTCGTGCCGCGGCTGCTCGGCGTCATCGACGACCGCTCCCGCCTGCTCTGTCACCTGCAATGGTATCTGCACGAGAGTGCCGAAACCCTCGTCCACGGTCTCTCCCAGGCGCTGCAAAAGCACGGACTGCCGCGCGCCCTGATGACCGACAACGGCGCGGCGATGCAGGCCGAGGAGTTCGCCGCGGGGCTCCACGCCCTGGGCATCCTGCACGA
>NZ_BAAHXB010000343.1:0-337 GCF_054657215.1 Endothiovibrio diazotrophicus | reverse complement strand
GCTCCTCCTCGCTGATCCGATAGCTTTTCGAGTAGCGCGCTTCGATGTAGGCCCGCTTCAGCAGGTCGAACAGCGCCTTGTCGGCCTCCTCCTCCCGCGGCAGTGCGCCGACCAGCGCCTCATGCAGCTCCGCCCCCATCTCCGCCAGCTTGGCGATGTTATGGGTCTTATGCTTGTAGCCGGCGAACACCAGGGTCACGGAGTGGTAGTAACGCTCCACCGACTGGTGGAGCAGGAAGGCCGCATGGGCCAGCTCCCCGCTATTCATGAAGTAGCGCGTCCCCCGCCAAAACCCGCAGGCACTGTTGAACCAGTAGCGGAAGTTGTGCTGCGCCAA
>NZ_BAAHXB010000342.1:0-343 GCF_054657215.1 Endothiovibrio diazotrophicus | reverse complement strand
CCCAGGGAGCGCTATGAGCGCCTGGAGCGGGAGAAGATGCACGCCTATCTGACGCCGGCCTACCTCGCCTCCCAAGCAGCGGTTCCAGGCGAGTCGCGCAAGGTCGACAAGACCGGCCTGATCTCGTTTCGCAGCAACAAGTACTCGGTCCCGATGGCTTGGCAATCGGGGCGGGTCCACGCCCTGGCCACCGCGGATGGCCAGTTGGAGATCTACGCACTGCCGGGCGGGGAGCGGATCGCCACCCACCCCCTCAGTCAGGGCAAGGGGGCGATCATCAAGAACCTCAACCATTACCGTGACAAGGCTCAGATGGTGGCGGATCTCGAAGCCGACATCCAGG
>NZ_BAAHXB010000341.1:0-344 GCF_054657215.1 Endothiovibrio diazotrophicus | reverse complement strand
GGCGGGCGGGGTGGCCGGGGGGTCGTCGTTCCCGTTGTCGGAATGGTCGCCGGGTGCGGGATCTTGGTCGGTCGGCTCCTCCGTCGGTGGGTCGGGGTTGTCGGCGTGCGCCCCCGCATCGCCGTCGTTGTCGCCGTTGCCGTGGGTGAGGGGCACGGGAACGTCGCGGTGGATGTGCAGCGCCCGTTGGCTGCGGTTGCCGGCTTCGTCCTCGGCGGCAATGACGAACTGGTTGGCGCCGGGGGTCAGCGACAGCTGCGCGCGGAAGGCGTGCTCTTCGTTCAGTGCCAGGGGCCGGCCGTCCAGGGTGACCCGCGCCGGTTCGTCGACCCGGCCGGCGAGGG
>NZ_BAAHXB010000340.1:0-345 GCF_054657215.1 Endothiovibrio diazotrophicus | reverse complement strand
CCCCCTGTGTCAGGATAGTTGTCGCCTCCCCGGAACGGGGTAATTGGAGCAGACAGGGGGCGGAAAGAGGAGCGAATGCCCCGCTATTCCGAAGAGAGAAAAGCATCGGTGATGCGCAAGCTGTTACCGCCAAACAACCGACCGATACCCGAGGTAGCCGGAGAGGAGAGGATTTCAGAGCAGACCCTTTACAATTGGCGCAAACAGGCCAGAGAGACAGGGGTACCCGTGCCAGGCAGCGGAAAACAGACAGAAGATTGGTCGGCAGAGGCGAAGTTCGCGGCGGTGGTGGAGAGCGCCGCGATGAACGAGTCCGAGCTCAGTGAGTATTGTCGTAGCAAGGGG
>NZ_BAAHXB010000339.1:0-348 GCF_054657215.1 Endothiovibrio diazotrophicus | reverse complement strand
ATGCTCCATCGCGGCATCTGCCGCGGTCATGGCCTGTTCGGCACCGGTCGCCCCCATCGCCAGCCCCTCGGCCTGCACCTCGTGGATCTCGTCGAAGCCGAGGAAGCCGAACACGGTGCGCAGGTAGGCCGTCTGGTGGTCCTGCGGACTCCCCTCGTAGACCCCGCCACGGGCGGAGAGCAGGTAGAGGGGGCGGCCGGTGACTAGCCCTGCCCTTTACCCACAAATCGGCCATCAGTGAGTCGCTGGGCGGTCAGCCGCAAGGCGCGCCCTCGCCGGGGCAGCCGCCCTGCCTCAAGAGGGCGCAACGCGGCGGATGGCCGCCCAGCGACTCACCCGCAGGGCGCC
>NZ_BAAHXB010000338.1:0-349 GCF_054657215.1 Endothiovibrio diazotrophicus | reverse complement strand
TCCCACCATCGAGCAGCGCCAGGCGCAGGCCCGCGGCCACTTCCGCCGCCACCTCGACCAGACCCTCGCCGACCTGGACGCCATCGACCGCGCCCCCACCTCCGGCGAGCTGCTCACCGTGGTCCAGGCCGCCAAGGCACGCCTCGACGCCCTCCAGAGCGAGCCGGCCCGCCAGCCCTTCGACCCCAACCGGCTTCCCTTCAAGGCGCAGGAGCCCAAGCCCGACAACCGCCCCAAGGAGTCCCGATCCGACTTCATTCAGGCCGACCTCTACTCGAATCCCCTGCCCAAACTGGCCGCCGTGGGCAACGTGCTGGACGCCTACGTGTTCGACCAGCTCCCCGGCGCC
>NZ_BAAHXB010000337.1:0-359 GCF_054657215.1 Endothiovibrio diazotrophicus | reverse complement strand
TCGCGGACCTGTTCGCGCAGGGTCTCCAGTTCCTCATGGGTGATGCGGTAGCCCTTGGAGTAGCGGGCCTCGATGTAGGCGCGGCGTAGTAGGTCGAACCGCGCCTTCTCTTCCGCCTCGCTGCGCGGCATCGCCTCCACCAGCGCCGGGTGCAGCTCGGCGCCGATCTCGGCCAGTTTACGGATGTCGTGGGTCTTATGCTTGTCGCCGGTGAACACCAGGGTCAGTGCATGATAATACCGCTCCACCGACTGGTGCAGCAGGAAGGCGGCGTGGGCCCGTTCGTCGCGCGCCATGTAGTAGCCGGTGCCGCGCCAGAAGCCGCTGGCGCTGTTGTACCAGTAGGTGAGGTTGCGCTG
>NZ_BAAHXB010000336.1:0-375 GCF_054657215.1 Endothiovibrio diazotrophicus | reverse complement strand
CAGCACCCAGAGATCCGGGGTGCTCTTGTGCTCGAACAGCAGATAGACCCGCAGCTCGCCTTCTTGGTTCTTGTCGTATTGATCAGATCAGCGTTGCCGACGGCGCGTCCTACCTCCTCCATAGCCATGGCGCCGAAGAGGTAGGGGGCCAGACCGCCGATGAACAGGCCGATGATCACCATGTGGTTGTCCTGCGTGAAGATGGCCACCTGCCGAGGAGAAGCCTATCACTCCGACACGATCGCGGCCTAAGGGCCGCTCCTACGGGGGCCAAGACGTTGCTGGCCGCCGATCGTCACTCAACTCAGTCGTAGGTTGCCGCTACCGCGGCGACGAGAACGGAAGCAGCGGGGTAGGAGTCGCGATATCGTTTTG
>NZ_BAAHXB010000335.1:0-383 GCF_054657215.1 Endothiovibrio diazotrophicus | reverse complement strand
TGGGGTTTCGAGTCCCGTTCCGACGGCTGAGGCCTGCCGCTCCGAACGTCCGGCAGTGGCCCCGGCAGAGGTGCCTCCGTTCCCGTCGCCGCGGTAGCGACGACCTACGGGAATCCACCCACCGGCACCTCCCGGTCGATTGCCGTAGGTCGCGGCTACCGCCGCGACGCGAACGGAGGCAGCGGGGGTGGGGCTTCGAGTTCCGTTCCGACGGCCGAGGCCTGCCGTTCCGAACGTCCGGCAGTGGCCCCGGCAGAGGTGCCTCCGTTCCCGTCGCCGCGGTAGCGACGACCTACGGGAATCCACCCACCGGCACCTCTTGGTCGATTGCCGTAGGTCGCGGCTACCGCCGCGACGCGAACGGAGGCAGCGGGGGTGGGGTT
>NZ_BAAHXB010000334.1:0-384 GCF_054657215.1 Endothiovibrio diazotrophicus | reverse complement strand
GAAGCGCGCCGGCTTTTCCGAGAAATTGCCGCGGGTTCGTATCGAACTGCCGCTGAGCGAGGAAGAGAAGGCCGGGGCCAGCAGCACCTTTTTCACCAAGGTGAAGGAAGAGCTGGATATCGTCCCCGCCCGGGCCCAGGTGCTCGAATACTGGCAGGAGAAGGCGGTGTTCGAGACGCCGGAGGGCGATTCCTCGATCAAGACGGCGCCCCGGCCGGTCCATCCGCTGGGCAAGTGCATCGCCAGCGTGCAACTGCTGGCCTACATCCTGGTCGCCAAATACGCCGATGCGCTACCGCTGTATCGGTTGGCGGGGATTATCCAGCGCTATGGTGGCGAAGTCAGCCGCACCACCTTGGCAAACTGGGTTATTCGCCTCGATGG
>NZ_BAAHXB010000333.1:0-386 GCF_054657215.1 Endothiovibrio diazotrophicus | reverse complement strand
TCGAGGGCGGCGAGGGTCACCTCGGGAAGTTCGACGAACGCCTGCCAGACGGTCTTCGCCTGGCGCTGGGTGGGGAGGTAGCCGTCGGCGGCGAAGGCGACCACCAGTTGGCCGCCGCCGTTGACCGCCAGGTCGTAGCGGCCGTCGGCGCGGCTGACCGTGCGGCCCAGTTCGGGGTGGTCCTTGACGGTGACCACCACCCCGGCCAGCGGCGCGCCGCCGGCGGCGAGGACCCGGCCGCGCAGCACGGTGGTCCGCGCCGCTTCGATGGCGCCGGGCTCGACGTCGGTCTGGATCGGCTGGCTCCCCGAGAAGAGGAACGAGACGTTCTGGCTGAAGTCGCCGCTCTTGGTCTCGGGGGCGACCGTTACCGGATCCGGCGGGAG
>NZ_BAAHXB010000332.1:0-390 GCF_054657215.1 Endothiovibrio diazotrophicus | reverse complement strand
GTGTTCACGCCACTGATCAATTTGCTGCATGAGCACCAATTGAGCGGAGACTACCTGCAGGCGGACGAAACCCGCATCCAGGTACTCAAGGAGGATGGTCGGGTTGCCACTTCCGACAAATGGATGTGGGTTGTTCGAGGTGGACCACCGGATCAACCGGCGGTGCTATTTCATTACGATCCCTCCCGGAGTGGGAAGGTGGCCTCGTGGCTGTTCGACGGTTTCGTCGGTGTTCTACAAACCGATGGCTGCGCCTGCTACAACGATGCTTGTCGTAAAAACGAGATCACTCAGATCGGCTGTTGGGATCACGCCCGGCGCAAGTTCGTCGAGGCGAGCCAAGCGGCGCCGGCCAAGAAGAAGGGAGAGAAGGTCAGCAAGGCCGATGTT
>NZ_BAAHXB010000331.1:0-390 GCF_054657215.1 Endothiovibrio diazotrophicus | reverse complement strand
CCCCTCGCCGCCGCTGAAGCTGTCGTAACCGCCGTCGGTCCCTTCGACGACGAAGGTGTCGTCGCCGGCTCCGCCATCCAGGGTGTCGGAACCGCTGCCGCCGACAATCACGTCGTCGCCGCTGGAGCCGGTCACCGTATCGTTGCCGCCACCGGCATCGATCCGTGCGATGTTCAACACCTCGGTGGTGCTCAGGTCGATCACGTTGCCGCCGCCGGTGCCGGCGATCACGTTGTCGCCCGCACCGCCGTCGATCCGCTCCACCGTGTTCTCCCCGGTGTAGCGGAGGACGCGGATGGTGTCGTCCCCCTCGCCGCCGACCACCTGGTCGAATCCCTCACCACCGGTGAAGCTGTCGTAACCACCGTCGGTTCCCTCTACCACGAAGGC
>NZ_BAAHXB010000330.1:0-392 GCF_054657215.1 Endothiovibrio diazotrophicus | reverse complement strand
CGGGGTAGAGGACAGGCAAACCCAGCGAGAGGCCAAGCGGGACCGGAAGCGCATCAAGCAACTGGAACGGGAACTCCAGCGTAAGGAGAAAGCTTTGGCGGAGGCGGCGGCGTTGCTGGTTCTGCGAAAAAAATTGAATGCCCTCTGGGGGGAAAACGAGGAAGACTGACCTCGTACCCGGAGCGGCAAAAGCTGGTTGGATGGATCAACGAGGCGGTGGAGGCTGGGGCCCGCACGCAGCCGGCCTGTAAGGAGGCGGGTATCAGTCAGCGAACCCTCCAGCGCTGGATGCACAACGGTGAGATCAAGGAGGACCAGCGCCCGCTGGTGGAACGACCGGAGCCGGCGAACAAGCTGTCGGAGGAGGAGCGGGACGGGATCCTGGAGACCTG
>NZ_BAAHXB010000329.1:0-396 GCF_054657215.1 Endothiovibrio diazotrophicus | reverse complement strand
GACGCCGAGCTGACCCTCAGCGCGCGGCGCGGCAACGCCATGGATATCGCCTCGCTGACCCTCGCCCTGCTGCGCGCCTCCGGCATCCCCGCCCGCTACGTCCACGGCACCATGGATGTCCCCGTGGACAAGTACCGCAACTGGATGGGCGGATTCAGCAACGTCATGGCCGCCGCCGACTACGCATCCTCCGGCGGCATCCCGACCCGTGTGCTCAGCGAGGGCGGCCAACCCGCATGGGTGCGCATGGAGCACGTCTGGGTGGAGGCGGCCCTGGACTTCCACCCCGGCCGCGCCTACCGCAACCTGGAGGCCGACAGCTGGATCGCCCTCGACCCCAGCTTCAAGCAGTACGAATACCTCGAAGGGATCGACGTGGCGCAGATCGCCGGCCTC
>NZ_BAAHXB010000328.1:0-404 GCF_054657215.1 Endothiovibrio diazotrophicus | reverse complement strand
CCAGACGCCGGTGGATGCGCATCTTCTTGTGGGCGTAGACCGCCGGATCCAGTTCGGCCTGCCGGGTCTTGAGGCGCATGGCATCCTTGAACAGGCGGTGTAATCGTCGTCGGAAGTCGCGCCATATTCGGGAGGCGTTGTGCTTGTCGACCCGTTGCAACTCGGCGAACAGATGCCAGATGCAGCGCTGCTTGGCCCAAGCCTCGACGGCGTTGTAGGCGGCATAGAAGTCGCAGACGAGAAAGCCGTCGAAGACCTCGCCGAGTACACGGGCGACGACCGCGGAGCTGCGGTGGGGATCGATGAGGAAATAGCATAGGGAGGTGGTGCAGAAGCCCCATAGCCAGTAGGTGACGCCGTTGACGCGCCAACTGGTCTCATCGGCATGGAGTACCGCGGCGCTG
>NZ_BAAHXB010000327.1:0-407 GCF_054657215.1 Endothiovibrio diazotrophicus | reverse complement strand
ATATCGAGTCGGTGGATGTGGATTCACTGGCGCTGATCCGTCCCCGTTCGGTGGGGGTCGAGCAGTTGGGGCTTTGGTACGGCCAACCGGCCAACGGGGTCAACCGGCCAACGGGGTCAGGTCAACCGGCCAACGGGGTCAGGTCAACCGGCCAACGGGGTCAGGTCTTTCTCCTTGCCTATCAACGCGATTCCAGGTAGTGTTGCCCCATGGCCAGACCACTACGAATTGAATTTGCAGGCGCCCTTTACCATGTAACCTCTCGAGGAAATGGGCGCGAGGAGATCTATCGTAAGGACGATGATCGCCTCGCCTTTCTGGGAACTCTTGGCGAGGTTTGCCAGCGCTTCAACTGGGGGATGCACGCCTATTGCCTGATGGGCAACCACTATCACCTCCTGGTGGAG
>NZ_BAAHXB010000326.1:0-413 GCF_054657215.1 Endothiovibrio diazotrophicus | reverse complement strand
CGGAACGCATGGGACTCACGCGTATTCTGATGGATTCACCACAAACCCCAAAATCCACGGAGAATCCCATGCGCCCCACGACTCTATGCCGAAAGCTGACCGGTGTCACGGACCTGTATTGCGAGACAATCGAAGAACGCGGAAAAGACTTGGTTTTCAGCGTTCGACCACGATGGCGGTTACCACGATGCAGTGGCTGTGGAGGGATCTGCCCTGTTTACGACCACAGTGCTGAGCGCAATTGGCGGCATATCCCGTGTGGTGATGTGGTGATCTGGCTCAGCTATGCGCAACGCCGGGTTGACTGCGAGAAGTGCGGAGTTCTCACCGAGCAGGTTCCGTGGGCCAACCCACGCAGCCGTTTCACGAGGGCGCTTGAGGAGCAGGCGGCCTACTTGGCTCAGGTGATGGAT
>NZ_BAAHXB010000325.1:0-414 GCF_054657215.1 Endothiovibrio diazotrophicus | reverse complement strand
TGTCCGCGGTCACAAACATCTGCTCCGGTATCGCATGCTCCAGCGCCGAACTGAGCGCCCCCAACTGGAACACCAGATTGAACTTGTTCGTCCCATCGTCCGTCTGCGCGGTGATGTTCAGCGCATCCAGGTCCATCGATATTCCGCCGGTACGGATCGCATTGGGTAGCCCCCAGAAGTAGTCCACCTGCGGAACGTAACCGTAGGTACCGCCGGAGGGCAGCTGCTGCATATGCGCCTTCTGCTGAAGCGTCATCACATGGGCCAGTCCCTGACTCTCGGCGAAGTAGCCGAGGGTCCCCGCGTAGAACATATCCCCCAGGATATCCTCCCGCGAGAGCGCCGCAAGCTGCGCCTGGTCCTGGGTGGTCAACGCGGTTTGGGTCCCTTCGAGCTTCGCCTTCAGCGCCGTCT
>NZ_BAAHXB010000324.1:0-429 GCF_054657215.1 Endothiovibrio diazotrophicus | reverse complement strand
CCCCACCATCGAGCAGCGCCAGGCGCAGGTCCGCCGCCACTTCCGCCGCCACCTCGACCAGACCCTCGCCGACCTGGACGCCATCGACCGCGCCCCCACCCCCGGCGAGCTGCTCACCGTGGTCCAGGCCGCCAAGGCACGCCTCGACGCCCTCCAGAGCGAACCGGCCCGCCAGCCCTTCGACCCCGACCGGCTCCCCTTCAAGGCCCGGGAGCCCAACCCCGACAACCGCCCCAAGGAGTCCCGCTCCGACTTCCTCCAGGCCGGCCTCTACTCCAACCCGCTGCCCAAACTGGCCGCCGTGGGCAACGTGCTGGATGCCTACGTGTTCGACCAGCTCCCCGGCGCCTCCGACCCCGCCTATCTGGCCGCAAGCGATGAAGTGGTGCTGAGCGAGGCGATCCGCGCCCAGGCCGCGGCGCTGGAGTT
>NZ_BAAHXB010000323.1:0-435 GCF_054657215.1 Endothiovibrio diazotrophicus | reverse complement strand
CCACCTACGGCGCGCTGCCCGCGGCGCTGCAACACCACGTCACCCTCGGTTTCGGCAACGACGGGCTCGGCGGCGCCACCCAGCAGGTGGCCTACCCCTTCCCGAAGCTGAACAACCGCAAGGTGACGGTCTCCTTCAAGCCGAGCACCGCGGAGGACGAGGCGGCGCTGGTCGCCCTCTTACCCGAAGGGGAGATCACCGACCTCAGCCAACTGCCCGATACCATCCCCGCCTACCTCATCTCGGTCACCCCGGAACTGAAGGTGGACGGCGAGACGGTGCTCAGCGGTACGCCGATGCAACTGGGCGAGGATCTCGACTTCGTCTATACGCTGACCAATCCGGTCTACGGGACCCTCTCCTATCCTGGCAAGGTCATTGCCGGTTCCTACCTGTCGGTGGCGATCATCGGCGGGAGCGTGGCGCCGGAGAAAC
>NZ_BAAHXB010000322.1:0-439 GCF_054657215.1 Endothiovibrio diazotrophicus | reverse complement strand
AGGGCAGGGCTAGCCCTGCCCATTGGCGGAAACTCCTCCGATATACTCCCTCGCTTGCCCACAGCAATCGCCCGCCCGCTCCAAGCTCCTCCTCATCGAACATCAGCGGCGGCAGCCGGAACCCCTCCACCAGCCGGTAGCCCAGTCCCGCCTCGGCGATCACCGGGACCCCGGAGAGGGTGAGGTCCTGGATGTCGCGATAGATGGTGCGTTTGGAGACATCCAGCCGCTCGGCCAAGGCGCCCGCGGTCAGCCAGCGGTCGCTGCGCAGCGCCCGGGTGATGAGAAACAGGCGGTCGGCGCGACGCGCGGCGCCTACTTCCTCGTCCGCAGCGCCGCCTCCAGCGCCAAGCCGACCCAGCGACGCAGCTCCTCGGGTTCCTCCAGCACCTCCACCGGCACCGACCAGAAGTTCATCCGGGTGGTTTTTCCCTTCGAA
>NZ_BAAHXB010000321.1:0-446 GCF_054657215.1 Endothiovibrio diazotrophicus | reverse complement strand
GGGTCACGGCTGCCGGCCCTCGTTCGGCAACCGCTTCCCCACCCGCAGCGACGCCCGCTCGGAGGAGAGGGTACTCCGCTCGCCACGCCCCATCTGCAAGGTGAGGCGGTAACGGTAGACCCCCTCGGCAAGATCGGCCGGGACGACCCCGCTCCAGTAGTACCCTCCATCGGCGGTGCCGTCCGCGACCTCCGCGTCGTTTGGCTCCCCGACGGGGTCCAGTTGCATACCCCGGCCGATAAAACGGATCTCGCGGATCACCACCGGTGTCTGCACGTCCATGGCGTAAACCACCCAGTTCAACCGCGTGCCGGGGTGACAGACGGTCACCAGCCGATCGCCGCCCTGCCGCAGGCTGTCACGACCGTTGTCCATCATGAACAGGTGATCGTCGAGGGAGCGCCGGGAGAGCGCCCCGAGCACGTCGACCACCGAGACGATGTTGA
>NZ_BAAHXB010000320.1:0-447 GCF_054657215.1 Endothiovibrio diazotrophicus | reverse complement strand
CAACCGGCACTCCACCAGGACCGGAGGCCCCGATGCCCCGCCCAGACCCCGATCCCACCCACCTGCACCTCAAGACCTCCCTCGACTGCCTCTCCCCGAGGCCAAGCGCCACCAACTGCGCCGGATTACCGAGTGCATCTGCCAGCGCGTGCCCCTCGACCGCCTGGTGCTCTTCGGCAGCCAGGAGCCTGTCGGGCTATGGGGGATCGAGTCGCGGGAGCGGGAGGGCGGTGCCGGTTTTTCGAAAATGGGAGGAGAATAGTGAGCTATTTGACGAGGATTTTCGGAAAACCGGGGCCGTCATCCCGCTTTCGCGGCCGATTCATCCATAGCCCGACAGGCTCCCAGGCCCGCGGCGACTGGGTCGAGGACCTGGCCAACCGCTACTTCTCCGACTACGACCTGCTGGTGGTGGTCGACGAAGGCCACTTCATCGGCCGGACCCGC
>NZ_BAAHXB010000319.1:0-459 GCF_054657215.1 Endothiovibrio diazotrophicus | reverse complement strand
CCGTTTGAGGGTCCGGGACAACACAACCCGGCCCGAGGGAAGGGGCCCTACTTTGTCCACGCAACCGAAGAGCGGAGGATCAGGGGATTGCCATGTCGCTAGTAACCCCGGAGAGGATCAGGACGCTACAGAGGAAGCTCTACACCAAGGCCAAGCAAGAGCCGGAGTTTCGCTTCTACGCCTTGTACGACAAGCTGTGCCGGGATGACGTTCTGGGTCATGCCTATCGGCTCGTTCGTTCGAACCGGGGCGCGCCCGGCGTTGACGGGCTGCGCTTCGCGGACATCGAGGCGGAAGAAGGGGGGCGGCGTTTCGTGCAGCGCCTACGCGAGCAGTTGAAAAGGAAAACGTACCGCGCGGATGCGGTACGCCGGGTATGGATACCCAAGCCCGATGGCAGTAAGCGGCCGCTGGGGATTCCCACCATCCAGGACCGGGTGGTGCAGATGGCGGTCAAGC
>NZ_BAAHXB010000318.1:0-465 GCF_054657215.1 Endothiovibrio diazotrophicus | reverse complement strand
GCCAGCATGGCCCACTGCAACGGGGTGTCGGCGGTGAGCTCGTCCACCGGCTCGCGGCTGTCGAAGGGGACCCCCATCAGCATGCGGAAGCCGAGGCGGTCGCGATAGAAGGCGACCGAGCGGTTGACGTCGTCGCTCATCAGATTGGGGGTCAGGGCGGTGCTCATGGTCGTATCCTTATGTTCATCGGCGGGATGTTGCCTGTAGGAGCGGCCCTTACGCCGCGATAGGGCGAAGTGGCAGACTCTCCGTGACTGGCGGAAGTTGGCGGATCCGGCGCCCGGCTTCCGCATCCTGCTCACGCCAAGCACCTACATCCCTGTAGGCAATCGCGGCTTGGGGCCGCTCCTACGAAAGGCGCGGTGTCGGCGGCCAGATACCAGTCTGCTTCGCCCCTGCTGACACCCTGCTGTCAGCAGGGGGTGGGTAGTCTGTTCGCAAGTGAATACGATGGGGAGTGAGGAC
>NZ_BAAHXB010000317.1:0-465 GCF_054657215.1 Endothiovibrio diazotrophicus | reverse complement strand
CCCAGCATCGCCCACTGCAACGCGGCCTCCTCCGGCAGTTCGTTGACCGGTTCCTCACTGTCGAAGGGCACCCCCATCAGCAGGCGGAAGCCGAGGTGGTCGCGATAGAAGGCGACCGAACGGTTGACGTCGTCGCTCATCAGATTGGGGGTCAGGGTGGTGCTCATGGTCGTATCCTTGTGTTCATCGGCGGGATGTTGCCTGTAGGAGCGGCCCTTGGGCCGCGATAGGGCGAAGTGGCAGACTCTCCGTGACTGGCGGAGGTTGGCGGATCCGGCGCCTGGCTCCCGCATCCTGCTCACGCCAAGCACCTACATCCCTGTGGGCAAGCGCGGCCTGGGGCCGCTCCTACGAAAGGCGCGGTGTCGGCGGTCGGGCACCAGTCTGCTTCGCCCCTGCTGACACCCTGCTGTCAGCAGGGGGTGGGTAGTCTGTTCGCAAGTGAATACGATGGGGAGTGAGGAT
>NZ_BAAHXB010000316.1:0-465 GCF_054657215.1 Endothiovibrio diazotrophicus | reverse complement strand
GCCCACCACGGTGACCTCGGCGACGACGCCGACCACCGTCACGTCCGCGACGACACCCACTACGGTGACGTCTGCGACGACGCCCACCACGGTGACCTCGGCAACTACCCCGACCACCGTCACGTCCGCGACCACCCCCACCACGGTGACCTCGGCGACTACCCCGACCACCGTCACGTCCGCGACGACGCCCACCACGGTGACCTCGGCGACTACCCCGACGACGGTCACGTCCGCGACGACACCCACTACGGTGACGTCTGCGACGACGCCCACCACGGTGACCTCGGCAACTACCCCGACCACCGTCACGTCCGCGACCACGCCCACCACGGTGACCTCGGCGACTACCCCGACCACCGTCACGTCCGCGACGACGCCCACTACGGTGACCTCGGCGACGACGCCGACGACCGTCACGTCCGCGACGACGCCCACTACGGTGACCTCGGCGACGACGCCGAC
>NZ_BAAHXB010000315.1:0-468 GCF_054657215.1 Endothiovibrio diazotrophicus | reverse complement strand
GTCCACCGCGTCCCGGTAGAGGTAGATCCGAGGCAGGGCGGCGGATGGACGAAAGGGGCGGCTCATGCGGTGAGTCTCAGCAGCGACTCGACCACGCTCAGGTTGTCGGCGTGGATGCCGCGTAGCTCGGCGCCGTTGGGCAGCACCAACGTCAGCCCACCAGCATCCTCCATCGGACGGTGGCGTACGGTGACAAATCCGGATCGGGCCGGCGGTTCCTCTTCGGTCGTCGAGGCCGTCAGCTTGCGCCGCCAGTACTGGAACTGCGCGTAACTCAGCCCCTGCTGCTTGCAGAACCCCTGCTGGGATTGGCCGGAGGTACGCCACGCGCTGAGCTGCTTGCGCCAGTACGTGCTTCGCGGGGTATCAGGGTATTGCTCGGACATCGGGGTCTCCTGTGCGTGTTGACGGGAGCCAGTGTTGCCCGGTTGGCACGAGCGGAAAAGATGTCGATTATTGGGCGCTTAC
>NZ_BAAHXB010000314.1:0-468 GCF_054657215.1 Endothiovibrio diazotrophicus | reverse complement strand
GTAAGCGCCCAATAATCGACATCTTTTCCGCTCGCGCCAGCCGGGCAACACTGGCTCCCGTCAACACGCACAGGAGACCCCGATGTCCGAGCAACACCCTGAGACCCCGCGAAGCACGTACTGGCGCAAGCAACTCCGCGCGTGGCGCACCTCCGGCCAATCCCAGCTGGGGTTCTGCAAGCAGCAGGGGCTGAGTTACGCGCAGTTCCAGTACTGGCGGCGCAAGCTGACGGCCTCGACGACCGAAGAGAGACCACCGACCCGATCCGAGTTTGTCACCGTACGCCACCGTCCGATGGAGGATGCCGGTGGACTGACGTTGGTGTTGCCCAATGGCGCCGAGCTACGCGGCATCCACGCCGACAACCTGAGCGTGGTCGAGTCGCTGCTGAGACTCACCGCATGAGCCACCCCTTTCGCCCATCCGCCGCCCTGCCTCAGATCTACCTCTACCGGGACGCGGTGGAT
>NZ_BAAHXB010000313.1:0-472 GCF_054657215.1 Endothiovibrio diazotrophicus | reverse complement strand
TTGCCGAACAGCTCACGTTTATCGACGACAAGACCCGCACCCGGCGGGACCACATGAAGTACCTCACCCTGATCCGCTCCATCGCGCTGCTGCACCAGCACCAACGGGAGATCAAGACCGTCCGCGCCCACGGCCGGGAGTTGGAATACATCGAGGTGACCCGCGCCGACATCGAGGCCGCGAATCGGCTGGCCCACGAGGTGCTGGGGCGCACCCTGGACGAGCTGCCGCCGCAGACCTGCACGCTGCTGAAGCACATCAAGACCCTGGTGGCCGCCGGCTGCAAGCGACAGGGCATGGAGCGACGGGACTACCGTTTCAGCCGCCGCGACATCCGCGAGGCCACCGGCTGGAGCGATGGCCAATTGAAGATCCACTGTGGCCGCTTGACCGATCTGGAATACCTGCTGGTGCATCGTGGCGGGCGCGGCCAGAGCATCGTCTACGAGCTGCTTTATGACGGCGACCTGGG
>NZ_BAAHXB010000312.1:0-481 GCF_054657215.1 Endothiovibrio diazotrophicus | reverse complement strand
GGCTCGCGTCGAGGCCCTGGATCCACCCCTCGGCGTCGTTGATGGTGCCGCTGGCGAGGAAGCCGTCGGCCAGCGCCTGGCCGTCGAGGCCGGCGATCTGCGCCACGTCGATCCCTTCGAGGTATTCGTACTGCTTGAAACTGGGGTCGAGGTTGATCCAGCTGTCGGCCTCCAGGTTGCGGTAGGCACGACCGGGGTGGAAGTCCAGGGCCGCCTCCACCCACACATGCTCCATGCGCACCCAGGCGGGCTGGCCGCCCTCGCTGAGCACGCGGGTCGGGATGCCGCCGGAGGAGGCGTAATCGGCGGCGGCCATGACGTTGCTGAATCCGCCGATCCAGTTGCGGTACTTGTCCACGGGGACATCCATGGTGCCGTGGACGTAGCGGGCGGGGATGCCGGAGGCGCGCAGCAGGGCGATGGTCAGCGAGGCGATGTCCATGGCGTTGCCGCGCCGCGCGCTGAGGGTCAGCTCGGCGTC
>NZ_BAAHXB010000311.1:0-483 GCF_054657215.1 Endothiovibrio diazotrophicus | reverse complement strand
ATCGGCAAGGGACGCCCCAGGGCGGGGTGATCTCCCCGCTGTTGTCCAACCTCTATCTGCACCTGCTGGACCGGATCTGGGAGCGGAACCACCTGAGGATCCGCCTGCGAACCCGGCTGGTGAGATACGCCGATGATGTAGTGGCCCTATGCGCCGGGGATGTCGAGGCGCCGATGGCGGTGCTGCGACAGGTCGTGGAGAGGCTGGGATTGCGCCTCAACGAGGCCAAGACGCGGGTGGTAGATGCGCGGGAGGAGTCGTTCGACTTTCTCGGTTTCAGCATCCACCTACGGCGCAGCCGCAAGAGCGGCAAGCGCTACCCGCACGTGGAGCCGTCGAAGCGATCGGTGCAGCGGATCAAGGAGCGAACCAAGACGCTGACCGACCGGCGGCGCACGCCGGTGCCGATGCCCCAGGTGATTGGGGAGGTGAACCGGACCCTACGAGGCTGGGCCAACTACTTCCACTACCGCAACTGCACCG
>NZ_BAAHXB010000310.1:0-501 GCF_054657215.1 Endothiovibrio diazotrophicus | reverse complement strand
CATCGGTTACGACGCGGAGCGTCATAACCAGGGGAACGACGCGGAGCGTCATGGCCAGGGGAGTCCGCGTGACATCCGGGGAGTCGTTACCGACTCTTTTTCTCGTCCCCACGCTCTGCGTGGGGACGTCTTCTTCGACGCTCTGCGTCGTATCGAACGAGGGCACCGTACTTTGCGGTGCCGTCTCCCCGCCAGGACGCAGAGCGTCCAAGGTCATCGGTTACGACGCGGAGCGTCATAACCAGGAGAACGACGCGGAGCGTCATGGCCAGGGGGGGCCGCGCGCCATCCGGGGAGTCGTTACCGACTCTTTTTCTCTTTTTCTCGTCCCCACGCTCTGCGTCGTATCGAACGAGGGTACCGTACTTTGCGGTGCCGTCTCCCCGCCAGGACGCAGAGCGTCCAAGGTGGTCGGTTACGACGCGGAGCGTCATAACCAGGGGAACGACGCGGAGCGTCATGGCCAGGGGAGTCCGCGCGCCATCCGGGGAGTTGTTACCA
>NZ_BAAHXB010000309.1:0-506 GCF_054657215.1 Endothiovibrio diazotrophicus | reverse complement strand
ACTCCTCCTCGCTGATCCGATAGCTCTTCGAGTAGCGCGCCTCGATGTAGGCCCGCTTCAACAGATCGAACAGCGCCTTGTCCGCCGCCTCCTCGCGGGGCATCGCACCCACCAACGCCTGATGCAGCTCCGCCCCCATCTCCGCCAGCTTGGCGATGTTATGGCACTTGTGTTTATAACCACTGTATATAAGTGTAGTTGCGTGGTAGTAGCGCTCGACCGACTGGTGGAGCATGAACGCCGCCGGCGCCATCCTCCCCTGCGCCATGTAGTACCCGGAACCCCGCCAGAAGTCGTTGGCGCTGCTGAACCAATAGCGGAAGTTGTGCTGCGCCAACGCCAGCCGCTCCTCCGGCGTCTGCGCCTTGACGTGGGCAAACTGCGAGCGGTGCCCGTCGTAGAGCACCACCCCCTCGTTCATGATGTCGCAGAAGAAATACTGCCCCATGCGGATCTCGTGGTTCACCTCCTTGTGGGTATGGACCAGCAGCGTCACCGGCACCCGC
>NZ_BAAHXB010000308.1:0-511 GCF_054657215.1 Endothiovibrio diazotrophicus | reverse complement strand
AACGTCCTGGTTCGGCGCTTATTGCCGACCCACAACAGCCGCTTGCAGTGGCTATCGATCTGGTAGACCAACGTGACATAGCGCTGCCCCCGCCGACGGGAGATCTCATCGATACCGATCGAGCGCACCCCGCTGAGATCCACGTGCTCACGCCCCCATTCGACGGCCATCTCCACCGAACGAAAGACGCTTTCCCAAGAGGTCCGAAACACCTCCGCGGTCTCTTTCCACGACAGCCGCTTCGCCCAGCCCGCTAGAAACCAACCGTAGGCTTGGGTCAGTGGACGCTTGCCCAGTGCCCAGGGCATCTGTTCCACCTTTACGCCGCATGTCGAGCAATCCACTCGGCGCGGCCGGTAGAGCAGAAAGACCTTGATCCCCCACAGCGGCACAAACTCGAAGCGCCGCACCGGCAAGTGATCGTAGATGGGGCCTGGACAACCGCAACACGAGCAGATCGGCCGGCTGTTGGCCCGAGGCTCAACCTCCACCTCAAGCGTCGTTTCATCGT
>NZ_BAAHXB010000307.1:0-518 GCF_054657215.1 Endothiovibrio diazotrophicus | reverse complement strand
GAACGAGCGGCGCAGCCGGGTCTGCTCCGGGGCGTGCAGCCAGAGCCGCAGGGTGCGAATCACCCGCAGTACGTCGGCGGGGGAGCGGCTGTTCTCCAGCCGGAAGAGGGCGGCGGCGAGGTTCTTCAGTGGCGCCAGATCCTCTTCGGTGTAGCGGCGCTCGTCGAGCAGCAGGTGACGGAAGGAGGGGCGATAGGCCTCCAGACCGCCGGGCACCGGCTCGATCAGCTCGCCGATCTCCAGCGGCGCGCCCCAGCGGGGGACGCCGTTGTAGAGTACCAGCGGTAACACCGGCGGCAGCCGAGTGCCGGGTTTCAGCCGGTCTCGCTTGATCAGGTCCTGGTAGAGCAGCCCCAGATAGGTAAGCAGACGCACCGCCATGAAGGGGTCGATGGTCGATTGGAATTCCAGCAGCAGATAGACATAGACCCAGCGCTGCTTGAGGCGGACCCGCCAGACCATGTCGTCGATGCGCTCGCGCAGGTCGTCGCTGACGTAGCTGCCGGCCACCCGTTCGA
>NZ_BAAHXB010000306.1:0-522 GCF_054657215.1 Endothiovibrio diazotrophicus | reverse complement strand
CTCAGCATCAACCAGCTCAAGGTCAACGTGCTGGTGTCCTGCGGCGACGCGCTGCACGTCGACACGTTTGACCTCTATGCCGCCAAGAGCCGTGGCGTGTTCATCAAGCAGGCGGCGTTCGAGCTGGCGGTGAAGGAGGAGGTAATCAAGCGTGACCTGGGCAAGGTGCTGCTGAAGTGCGAGGCCCTGCAGGAACAGCAGATCAAACAAACGCTAGAGGGTGGCGACGACTCCACGGCCCTCGATGCGGTAGCCGGGGAAGAGGCCCTGGCGCTGCTCCGCTCGCCCGATCTGATGCAGCGCATCCTCGAGGACTTCGACCGTTGCGGCGTGGTGGGAGAAGAGACCAACAAGCTGATCGGCTATCTCTCCTGCGTCTCGCGCAAGCTCGACAAGCCGCTGGCGGTGATCATCCAGAGCACCAGCGCCGCCGGCAAGTCCTCGTTGATGGAGGCCATCCTGGACCTGATGCCGGAAGAGGAGCGGGTGCAGTATTCGGCGATGACCGGGCAGAGCCTGTTT
>NZ_BAAHXB010000305.1:0-527 GCF_054657215.1 Endothiovibrio diazotrophicus | reverse complement strand
CTCGTGCATGACGCACTGGATGAAGTTCGGCGCGCCCAGGTGCGAAACATGGCGGGAACCGAAGAAGGGAAGGCGATCAAAAAAAGCCGCTGGTCACTGCAGAAAAACCCATGGAATTTGACGGGCAAGGAGGAGGAAAAGCTGGCCGACGTCCAACGAGCCAACGCACCGCTTTACCGAGCCTATCTGCTCAAGGAAACGTTGGCGCAGGCACTCGATTATCGGCAACCAAAACGCGCACGTGAAGCGCTGGAGGCATGGCTTTCGTGGGCAAGCCGCTCAAAGCTCAAGCCCTTCGTGAAGGCAGCCAGGACCATCAGGAAGTACAAAGAGGGCATCCTGGCCTATATCAAGGAGCGTCACAGCAACGCACGTGTCGAAGGGATCAACAATCGAATCCGAATGGTTGCGCGTAGAGCCTTTGGTTTTCACAGCCGAAAGGCTCTTTGCTCCATGATTTTCCTGTGCTGCGGTGGGATCGAGTTGAATCCGGCCCTCCCGTGACCCACGGAAAGGTCAGGAGAAGC
>NZ_BAAHXB010000304.1:0-531 GCF_054657215.1 Endothiovibrio diazotrophicus | reverse complement strand
TCGCCCTCGATCCAGCCCCAAAGACGGCGATTGAGCTGCTCCAGGGAGGCGGTGTCGTCGGGGGTCAGGCGGGTCAACAACTGGGCGCGCACGGTGCGGAAGAACCGTTCGATCTTGCCCTTGCCCTGGGGCCGGTAGGGGCGTGCGTGGATCAACGCTACACCGAGCTTGGCACAGACCAGGGCGAGGTGACGCGAGCGGTAGTTGGCGCCGTTATCGACGTAGAGCCGCTCGGGCAGCGCGCGGCGGAGAATGGCCTGTTTGAACACCGGCAGGAAGCTGCGGGTGCTCTCGGCCAGGGCGAAGGCGGCATAGGGAATCACGCGGGTGGCATCGTCGAGGAAGGCGATGAGGTAGGCCTTGCGCCGCCGGCCGTCGTTGGTGCGGACCGCGGGTCCATGCATCACGTCGCTGCTCCAGAGCTGGCCGGCGTGCTCGAAGGCGAAGCGGCGCCGGTCGAGATCGGCTGGTGGGTTGAGCGACTTGGCCATCAGCCCCTCGCGGGAGAACAGGCGGTGGACGGTCGAGGGG
>NZ_BAAHXB010000303.1:0-543 GCF_054657215.1 Endothiovibrio diazotrophicus | reverse complement strand
CCCTCTTGAGGCAGGGCGGCTGCCCCGGCGAGGGCGCGCCTTGCGACTGACCGCCCAGCGGCTCACTGATGGCCGATTTGTGGGTAAGAGGCAGCGCTAGCCACCTACTCCGACTGGATCCGTGGGGACGTGGTCAAGCGGGGGCGACACGAGCACTACCTGCGGGAGTTCCTCGACGCGGTGATCCGCCGCTACGGCAGCCAGGTGACCTGGAACGCCCTGGCGCGGGACCTCTCCATCGACCACCCCAAGACGGTCGGCGACTACGCCGCCCTGCTCGCCTCCATGGATGCGCTGTTCATCCAGTCCGCGCTGATCGAGGAGAAGCTGGTCGCCGCGCCGAAGAAGGCACGCAAGGTGCTTTTCACCGACCCCTTCATCCTCCACGCGGTGGACGCCTGGCTCCACCCCGTCTCCCGGCCGTTCGAAAGCCGCATCCAACCGATCCTTCAGGCCCCCTCGCGGCTCGGTCCCGTGGTCGAGGCGTGCGTCGCCACCCACTATCGCCGCCGCTTCCCCACCTACTACATCAAGGCGGAGGGG
>NZ_BAAHXB010000302.1:0-558 GCF_054657215.1 Endothiovibrio diazotrophicus | reverse complement strand
CTGCGCGCGGAAGTGGCGGCGGATCGTCGAGTAGGAGGGGATCCTCCCCAGGGCGGGCTCCTCCTCGGCCAGGGCGCACAGGTTGTCGTAGTGCAGCTGTACGGTCCAGTCGGGATGCTCGCGATATAGGGCGCTCAGCGTCTCGATCTGGCGAGCGCTCAGGCGGCGGGCGAGCCCGGCGTCCTCGCGCCGCCGGGGGCGCAGGGCGGCCACCGGGTCGGCGGCGTGGCGCGCCCGGTAGTACCAACGCTCCAGGGTCGGCACGCTGAACTGGATCGCGTGCCCGTGCAGCGGATGCCGCCACTGCCGGGCGGCCAGTGTCTTGAGCGCGCTCGCCAACTCGCCGTTGTCCGGGGGCGCGGCCAGCAGCGGGCCGATGATCGCGAAGCGCAACCGCGCCCAGCCATCCGAATCCGGTTTCCGATTCATCATGGACTCCTCTTTCCAAAGGGAAAACGGAGCCTAATCCGACCGTCTGGAGAGCGACTATCCCATCTTCTGCGGGGCAAACACCTCCCTCAGCGACCCCGCACAGGGGCTGCCCGTCGTCAGCGGCAA
>NZ_BAAHXB010000301.1:0-579 GCF_054657215.1 Endothiovibrio diazotrophicus | reverse complement strand
AAAAAATGAAGATCTAATAGAACGGATAGCAATGTGTGGCTATCCCGAGGAGGTGAGTTCCCTCGTAAACAAAAGGACTGTGGTTACTAAAAGTAAAGGAAAGCTGCATTTCATCGAATTCAACCATGACACATTGGCGGAACAGGGTATCGTGTACGCCCGAGAGCATAAGGAAGAATTGGCAAAAGCACTAAGTCTCGACAATCACAGTCTAATAAAACTTTTGAATACCCTCGCCGGTAACAGTTCTCCAAACGGTGTACTTATACTTTGGCTATGGCTGCATACTGAATTGCAAATGCCTATGCACGATAAAGCCATAAAACAACTAATGAAAGTGCTGAATAATGATCTCGCCAATGCAACTGGCCCTGTATTCAAGGCAGTTCTTCTTGCGTTACCATCACAGGATTTGAGAAAGAAGCTTTGTCGGTTCGCATTGGAACAGCCGAGCTTTTTCAGCACGCTGCCTGATTCGATAGTCAGCACGGCGCTGAAAAAGGCGGGGGCGGAGCCAGCAAAAACAGCGGCGGAAATAATCCTGTCGCAAGACGATTTTTTCAGCACGCTGCCTGATTC
>NZ_BAAHXB010000300.1:0-588 GCF_054657215.1 Endothiovibrio diazotrophicus | reverse complement strand
AAAAACAAGGAGAACCGATGAATTCATACTTCTACCCTACGCTTCCAGGCTGGTTTGAGAAGCTGCTTGAAAGTTGGAAGTCCTCGGGAAAGCGGGAGCTTTCTTTCCCGTTCCTATGGTTCAAGCCAACTACGCTTCCAGAGGACAAAAACGCAACGTTTTGGATGTACCTGTACTACACCGAGACACAGACGGAAGAAATCGATCTTCAGCGAGCCGTCAAGTTCAGAGTGAGAGTAATCGAGCACTCTTTCAAAGAGATAGCCGGTCCAGCGGTCCATACCATTCGGGATAGCGCAGCTGACGCCAAAGTCTGGTTTAGGTGCGATGTCGTTGAGGAGTTAAGGAGAGAAGATGGCGAGCTGTTGCGGGCATCTGACTTCGAACATGCTGGTGGCGTGTCATTACTTCAAGCAGTGCGGAACTCAATCGCGCCCGTGAACCGGAACGGCCGGTGCATTTCAGTTCAAAAGACCGCCTTCTCGCTCAATGACTAGATTGCTAACAATTTCTTCCATCCGACGCCCGTGACGTTGCGGCGTTCTTTCGGGCTTCAGTGCGCGGGCGCGGCTAAAGAAAAGCGTTAGC
>NZ_BAAHXB010000299.1:0-598 GCF_054657215.1 Endothiovibrio diazotrophicus | reverse complement strand
GCTGCTCACGTTGGGCCTGGTGCTCGATGGCAGCGGCTTTGTCCGCCGTTCGGAGGTGTTTGCCGGGAACGTCGTTGAGGGGCGGACCCTGGAGACGATGTTGCGCGGTCTCCAGGCTCCAACCGGTGCCTTGGTCGTCATGGATCGCGGGATCGCGACCGAGGAGAATCTCGCGTGGTTACGCGAGGGTGGCTACCGTTACCTGGTGGTCAGCCGGGAACGGCACCGGGAGTTTGATGCCCGGACGGCCGTCACGATCGAGACAGCGGGCGAGGAGCAGGTTCATCTCTCACGGACGTTGTCGGAGGATGGGCGGGAGGTCCGCCTGTATTGCCACTCCGAGCGGCGGGCGCGCAAGGAGGAGGGAATCGCTCGCCGTTTCGCCGAGCGTTTCGAAAGCGAATTGCGCAAGCTCTCCGAGGGGCTCTCCAAGCCCCGCACCCAGAAACGCATCGACAAGCTTTGGGAGCGCATCGGCCGGCTCAAGGAGAAGAGTCGCGGCGCCGCGCAGCACTACCGGATCGAGATCCTCCCGGATGAGGGGGGAGAGCGGGCCCGCGCCATCACCTGGGAGCGTAAGCCTGTGGAAGGCTCCCTG
>NZ_BAAHXB010000298.1:0-598 GCF_054657215.1 Endothiovibrio diazotrophicus | reverse complement strand
GCTGCTCACGTTGGGCTTGGTGCTCGATGGCAGCGGCTTTGTCCGCCGTTCGGAGGTGTTTGCCGGGAACGTCGTTGAGGGGCGTACCCTGGAGACGATGTTGCGCGGTCTCCAGGCTCCAACCGGTGCTTTGGTCGTCATGGATCGCGGGGTCGCGACCGAGGAGAATCTCGCGTGGTTACGCGAGGGTGGCTACCGTTACCTGGTGGTCAGCCGGGAGCGGCACCGGGAGTTCGATGCCCGGACGGCCGTCACGATCGAGACGGCGGGCGAGGAGCAGGTTCATCTCTCACGGACGTTGTCGGAGGATGGGCGGGAGGTCCGCCTGTATTGCCACTCCGAGCGGCGCGCGCGCAAGGAGGAGGGAATCGCTCGCCGTTTCGCCGAGCGTTTCGAAAGCGAACTGCGCAAGCTCTCCGAGGGGCTCTCCAAGCCCCGCACCCAGAAACGCATCGACAAGCTTTGGGAGCGCATCGGCCGGCTCAAGGAGAAAAGTCGCGGCGCCGCGCAGCACTACCGGATCGAGATCCTCCCGGATGAGGGGGGAGAGCGGGCCCGCGCCATCACCTGGGAGCGTAAGCCCGTGGAAGGCTCCCTA
>NZ_BAAHXB010000297.1:0-604 GCF_054657215.1 Endothiovibrio diazotrophicus | reverse complement strand
CCGCCGGCCTATCTCCCCCATCCCGACGACCCCGAGGAGTCCTCCCGATGAACCCGCAACGCTTCGCCCTCTATGGGCTCAAATGGAACCCCTTTACCCCCGCCGTCCCCGTCGAAGGGCTCTACCTCAGCCCGCCCATCGAACGCTTCTGCCAGCGCATCGAGCAGGGGCTGATCCGCGATGGTGGCTTCGCCCTGATCAGCGGCGATCCCGGCACCGGCAAGAGCGTCGCCCTGCGCATCCTCGCCGAGCGCCTCGCCCGCCTGCCCGATCTGCAGGTCGGCGCCATCGCCCACCCCAGCAGCAACCTCGCCGACTTCTACCGCGAGATGGGCGATCTGTTCGGCGTCGAGTTGCGCCCCCACAATCGCTGGGGCGGCTTCAAGGCGCTACGCCAGCGCTGGACGGCCCACCTCGAAGGGGCCCTGCTGCGACCGGTGCTGTTGATCGACGAGGCCCAGGAGATGCACCCCACGGTGCTCAACGAGCTGCGCCTGCTCACCAGCACCGAGTTCGACTCCCGCTCCCTGCTCAGCGTCATCCTCGCCGGCGACGCCCGCCTGCTCCACAAGCTGCGTCACGATGACCTGCTCCCGCTGGGCTC
>NZ_BAAHXB010000296.1:0-607 GCF_054657215.1 Endothiovibrio diazotrophicus | reverse complement strand
TCCTCAAAGACGCGAACCAGTTGAATCATCGAGGTCGCGCCAAGGCCCGGCAAAAGCGTCAGCCGCCGACCACTCATGTGGCGACGGCACCCAACGAGGTGTGGTCGTGGGACATCAGCTACCTGCCGTCGATGGTGCGCGGGCAGTTCTTCTACCTGTACCTGATCCTCGACATCTTCAGTCGCAAGATCGTGGGTTGGGAGGTGCATGAGCGCGAAGGCGGTGAAGAGGCCGCCGCGCTGATACAGCGTGCCGTACTGGTCGAGCGCTGTTTCCGCAAGCCGCTGGTGCTGCACGCGGACAACGGGAGCCCGATGAAGTCGCAGACCATGCAGATCAAGCTGTATGACCTGGGGATTGTGCCATCGCATAGCCGGCCGAGGGTGAGCAATGACAACCCCTATTCGGAGTCTCTGTTCAGAACCTTGAAGTACTGCCCTCAGTGGCCATCACACGGGTTCGACTCGGTGGAGGCGGCGCGCAAATGGGTAGGCCTATTCGTCCACTGGTACAACGAAGAGCACCGTCATAGCCAGATCCGCTTCGTCACCCCCGGGCAGCGCCACCGTGGTGAAGACAAAGCGATCCTGAGCAAGCGCGAGCAGGT
>NZ_BAAHXB010000295.1:0-688 GCF_054657215.1 Endothiovibrio diazotrophicus | reverse complement strand
AGCCCTCGCTCACGCCGGCGGCCCGGTCACCGCGGGAGCAGCGGCCTGCGCACCCCCTTGGCCAAGGCGTAGCACCCCTTCCCGGCGCGCTTCGCCGCGTACAAGTAGTCGTCGGCGCGGGAGAGCAACTGGTCCGGCCGATCGCCGTCGTCCGCATAGAAGGCGATGCCGATGGAGAGGCCGATCTTGCATTCGATCCCGTCGCTGCAGGGAATCGGTCGGCTCACCTCGGCGATCAACTTGTCGGCGACGGCGAGCGCATCCTCGCGCCGCTCCAGTTCGGCGATCAGCAACGTGAACTCGTCACCGCCCATGCGCGCCACCAGATCCTCCTTGCGCACCGCCGCCTTGAGCCGCCGGGCAACCTCCACCAGCACCCGGTCGCCGGTCTCGTGACCGTAGCGGTCATTGACCGCCTTGAAGCCGTCGAGATCCATGAAGAAGAGCGCCACCCGGTGGTCGTTGCGCTCCGCGTGGGCCAGCGCGGTGGCGAGCTGGACGGAGAAGACCGAACGGTTGGGCAGGTCGGTCAGCACGTCGTGGCTGGCCAGATAGGCCAGCTCCTCGGTGCGCTCGGCGACGATCCGCTCCAGCCCCTCCTGATGCTCGCGCAGCGCCCCTTCCGCATCCCGCCGCGCCTGTAGCGCCATCTCGTACTCGCCGAGCAGGCGGTTGGCGCGCTCGGCGA
>NZ_BAAHXB010000294.1:0-705 GCF_054657215.1 Endothiovibrio diazotrophicus | reverse complement strand
CATCACCGCCCCCGCCGCCGCCGCCCTGCGCACCGCGCCGATCGACCCGCCGGGCCAGGCGCGTGCCGAGGAGCGCGACGAGACCCGGCTGGCCAAGGCGGTGCAGCAGGTCAAACGCCACCTCACCCGCCTGGAGGCGCGCCTCATCGCCGACGAGGAGGGTGAAGCGGATCGCTCCGAGCTGGTCCGCCTGAGAAACACCCTGCGCCAGCTCGACCGCCGGGTCGGCGAGCGCTTCGACGCGATCGACGCGCTGATCCGCACCAAGGGCCTCGGCCCCACCATCGAACAGCGCCAGGTGCAGGCCCGCGGCCACTTCCGCCGCCACCTCGACCAGACCCTCGCCGACCTGGACGCCATCGACCGCGCCCCCACCACCAGTGAACTGCTCACCGTGGTCCAGGCCGCCAAGGCGCGCCTCGACGCCCTCCAGAGCGAACCGGCCCGCCAGCCCTTCGACCCCAACCAGCTCCCCTTCAAGGCGCGGAAGCCCAACCCCGACAACCGCCCCAAGGAGTCCCGGTCCGACTTCGTCCAGGCCGGTCTCTACTCCAACCCGCTGCCCAAACTGGCCGCCGTGGGCAACGTGCTGGATGCCTACGTGTTCGACCAGCTCCCCGGCGCCTCCGACCCCGCCTATCTGGCCGGCAGCGACGAGGTGGTGCTGAGCGCGGAGATCCGCGCCCGGGCCGAGGCGCTGGAGTA
>NZ_BAAHXB010000293.1:0-709 GCF_054657215.1 Endothiovibrio diazotrophicus | reverse complement strand
GTAGGACATTTAGAGAGCAGCAATGCCCAGCACTATGGCATCACCAGATTCGCACAATTTTAAACGATAATTCTTTGTTCGGATGTAGGAAAATGCTGAATAAATGTAAGATTTATCTTACTTTTTCCGCTTTTCTGTGAAGGGGATATGCGGACCAAGAAGGCAAGTATCACCCGATGGCCGAGGTTTGATCGACCGACTTAAAAAGGAAAAGGCCCCAACCACCAACCGGTGATCGGGGCCTCAAGCCGGGAGACCGCTCCGCGATCCCCACTCACGCTACGCAACCAACCGCCGCGCCAACTCCACCTCGACGCTCTCCCCTCCCTGGTTGAGCACATCGAGGCCGCTCTCCGGCATGTCGCCCGAGGTGCTTTGCGAGACGGCGATCTTCTTGGCCATCAGCTCCAGGCACGCGGTCTGGGCGGTCTCCCGGTAGCCGAGAAAGATCACCTGCACCGGCTCCTCCTGGCCGATCCGCCACGAGCGGCGGGCGGCCTGTTGGAGCGTGTAGACGTTGTACCCCGTCTGGAGGAAGACGATCGTCGGGAAGGCCAGCAGATCGAGCCCGGTGCGCACGAGGTCGGGGTTGGTCACCACCACCTCCACGCCCCGCTCCACCTGGTCGGCGATCCACTCCTCCCGGCGGTCGCTCTTCACCGTCGCCCGCAGCACCGCTACCGTCAGCCCCGCGTCCTCCAGCAGCCCC
>NZ_BAAHXB010000292.1:0-735 GCF_054657215.1 Endothiovibrio diazotrophicus | reverse complement strand
CTCCCTTATGCCACCCTCGTCAATGCCCAACTTGCTGACGGAAAGCGGGTATTTCACCCACTGAAACGTCAATAGAGCCGAAAAGATGATGACCGCCCGCGGCGCTTCAATGAGGCCCCGGCAAAAAGCCGGGGAATAGGGTGGATTGCCCATACGTCATCGAGCGACCACCGAAGCTTCAATGAGGCCCCGGCAAAAAGCCGGGGAATAGAATCGAAATGGCCACGGAGGCATTCCGGAACCTGTTGCTTCAATGAGGCCCCGGCAAAAAGCCGGGGAATAGCATTTTGGTAGGCCACTTGGGGCGCGACCCCGAGGTGCTTCAATGAGGCCCCGGCAAAAAGCCGGGGAATAGGCGGATCGGGCCAGTGGTAACCGTCGCGGGATACGCCGGCTTCAATGAGGCCCCGGCAAAAAGCCGGGGAATAGCCGCCAAGCAGCGCGCCAAGGCGACCGCCCGCAAGGCTTCAATGAGGCCCCGGCAAAAAGCCGGGGAATAGGCGAAGGACACAAGGACCGCGTAATCCAGCACAGCCTGCTTCAATGAGGCCCCGGCAAAAAGCCGGGGAATAGATGTCTGGAGGATGACGGAAGCCCTGAACGGCTACATGCTTCAATGAGGCCCCGGCAAAAAGCCGGGGAATAGTTGTGCGGCGAGGATTTGCGACGAGTACGCTCCTTGGGCTTCAATGAGGCCCCGGCAAAAAGCCGGGGAATAGGGCATAGCGAGATGGT
>NZ_BAAHXB010000291.1:0-744 GCF_054657215.1 Endothiovibrio diazotrophicus | reverse complement strand
ATAACACCGCCGCCGATCCCTTCACTAACTCCCTCCCTATCAGAATTCTCCCAATTGATCGCAGAAGGACTCAAAACGGATAATTGAAAAAGACACGTTTTGAGACTCGCGATGACGACCCACGACTCCGGCTACAAGCATCTCTTCAGCCACCCGGAGCTGGTGCGCGACCTGTTGGAAGGATTCGTCCACGAAGCGTGGGTGAAGGAGCTGGACTTCACCACCCTCGAACGGGTGGCCGGCAGCTACGTCAGCAACGACCTGCGCGAGCGCATCGACGACATGGTCTGGCGGGTCCGCCTCAAGGAGCGCTGGGTCTATGTCTATCTGCTACTGGAATTCCAATCGACCATCGACCCCTTCATGGCGGTGCGTCTGCTCACCTACCTGGGTCTGCTCTACCAGGACCTGATCAAGCGGGACCGGCTGAAACCCGGCGCTCGGCTTCCGCCGGTGTTGCCCCTGGTTCTCTACAATGGCGCCCCCCGCTGGGGCGCGCCGTTGGAGATCGGCGAGCTGATCGAGCCGGTGCCCGGCGGCCTGGAGGCCTACCGCCCCTCCTTTCGCCACCTGCTGCTCGACGAGCGCCGCTACACCGAAGAGGATCTAGCGCCGCTGAAGAACCTCGCCGCCGCCCTCTTCCGGCTGGAAAACAGCCGCTCCCCCGCCCACGTACTGCGGGTGATCCGCACCCTGCGGACGTGGCTGCACGCCCCGGAGCAGACCCGGCTGCGCCGCTCGTTT
>NZ_BAAHXB010000290.1:0-753 GCF_054657215.1 Endothiovibrio diazotrophicus | reverse complement strand
CCCCATAGGGGAGATATCTGAATAGCTGTAAGAAAATGGCGTCGTTGGCAGCTACGCAACGGGGATCGCCCCCCCCAAAAAAACATGGAGCAGGCCGTCGATTGGCGTGAAATGCAGCCTCTTAGACATCGCGCTGCCGCAGCCGCTCCGCCTCTTCGATCAGCGGCCGATAGTCCGCGGGAGGCGTGGACGGCGACTGGCAATGGGCACGCAGCGCAACCACCGCGCGCTCGACGAGGTCGACCGTGGCGGAACGCAACGCCGGGAGGTCGCGGGCGCGACGGACGCAGGTCGCCACGCTGCGGCACAGCGCCTCGGCGTCGGCCTCGTTGACCGCGCGCGCCGCGTTGGCGAGGCTGTCCAGCTCCTGATGCAGCGAATCCCACGGGAGGTCCGCAGCGCATTCCGCGCCGCAACGGAGACGCCCGTGAAGCGCCTGCAGATGGTTGCCGCACTCTTCCCGGAAGGCGGCGCGAAGCAGCGCCGACAACGGTTCCTCTGCGCTCTCAGCCTGCATTTCTCATCAGCCTCCGTAGCGAGGGCGCCGAGACCCCGCTGTGACGGGGCGCGCGGATTTGGCCAGGGATGGTCTTATGCCGCGAAGGCAGGATGCCGAGAGCGGTCCGGAAGGCGACGAAGGCATAGTCGGCACTATGCTGAGGAGCCTGGAGGGAGCACGCCCCGTCACAGCGGGAGGCCGAATCGGGAATGGCGCGTCCGCAGTAGGAGGCTGGTGAGAAATGCAGGCTAACC
>NZ_BAAHXB010000289.1:0-761 GCF_054657215.1 Endothiovibrio diazotrophicus | reverse complement strand
GCTTGCCCAGCTCACTCTCGCCGTGCCCCTCGGGCGCGGCGACCGGAGGGTCGCCGCGCCCCGGGACGCGCGAGGAGATATCGCCGATCAGCTTGAGCAGCGGGCGGACCAGGGTGTAGTTGAAGACCACGATCAGGCAGAGGGCAAGCGCGATGTTGCGCAGCATGCCGCTGACGAAGACCACCACCGCGCGGTCGAAGAAGGAGAACATCTCGCCGTAGACGTCCAGCGAGACGTTCAGGTGCCCCACCGGACGGCGCTGCTGGAGGAAACTGAGCGGGATGGAGTACTCCGTGCGGCTGCCGGTGAGCCTGAGAAAGAGGGCGCGCAGGGTGCCGTCGGGGAGTTGGCGGTGGCGCTCGGCGTAGACCTCGCCGAAGTCGTCCACCAGCCGCGCCCGGTGAAGGGGAGGAAGCCGAGCAGCCCGGCGTGCTCGGGACCGGCGGTGAAGGTCGCCGCCCAAGGATAGTTGACGGTGTAGTCGATGCGCCGCTTGATCAGCATCTCGTGCAGACCGAGACCGACGTCGCGGCCGCTGCGCAGGAAGACGTTGGGTTGGTCGCGGTGGGCGGCCACCGCCTGGTCCACCCCCTCGCCGTAGGACATCCGCTCGGAGACCCCGAGCACCAGCGTCGGGTCCTCGAGGATCGTGTTCAGCGAGGCGGGCGAACCGAAGGTCTGGAAGCGCGCGGCATCCTCCGCCCGGTAGACCAGTTGCACCGGCGGCAACAGGGTGGTCTCGCCGCGCGAGACCCAGCCCA
>NZ_BAAHXB010000288.1:0-819 GCF_054657215.1 Endothiovibrio diazotrophicus | reverse complement strand
GGATCAGGCGCAACTTGCGGCGCTCTCCCGGGAGGATATCCTGGGGGACATGTTCTACGCGGGGACCCTCGGCTACTTCGCCGAGAGTCAGGGACTGGCCCACGTGATGACGCTCCAGCAGAAGGCGCATATGCAGCAGCTGCCCTCCGGCGGCACCTACGGGTATGTGCCGCAGGTGGATTACTTCTGGGGGCTGCCCAATGCGATCCGTACCGGCGGAATATCGATGGACCTCGACGCGCTAAATATTACCGCGCAAACAGATGACGGGACGAACAAGTTCAATCTGGTGTTTCAGCTCGGGGCGCTCAGCTCGGCGCTGGAGCATGCGATTCCGGAGCAGATGTTTGTGACCGCGGACAACCCTGGTGAGGCGGTCTCGACGGTGAAGGCGCTCTCCAAGGCGGCGCAGCAGGGGCAGAAGATCTATCACATCACGCAGGCGAACCTCTCCACCGCTTTGGCTGACATTCGGTTGGATGACGCCACCGTTCAGGAGATCAAAGACGCAGTTGCTACGGGTAAGGAAGTGATTACCCATACCGATCCGATCAGTGTGCCGGGATGGAATGGGGCGGGGTATGCGGTGTTTGATCCCGTCAAAGGGGATGGGGCTTGGCGGATTGGTGGTGGATTGAATGGATCAGTGCTAAAGGCTATAGGGGTTACCGCCAAAATAGCAGCATATTTTTATGGGTTCTTGTCTGCGCTTGCCAGAGCGTTTGCTGGCGGTGTCAAGGCACTTGGTACGGCATCGGTGTTTCTTGGGCTGACAGGGTTTTTGTTGGGGGTAGTAGATTCTTCGATGCGCTGCTCTGG
>NZ_BAAHXB010000287.1:0-822 GCF_054657215.1 Endothiovibrio diazotrophicus | reverse complement strand
TGGAATAGCACCGCCGGTTGATCCGGTGGGCCTCCTCGCACAACCCACATCCATTTATCGGAAGTGGCGACCCGGCCGTCCTCCTTGAGTACCTGGATGCGGGTTTCGTCCGCCTGCAAATAATCACCGCTCAATTGGTGTTCACGCAGCAAATTGATCAGTGGCATGAACACCCCATCCAGGCGAATGACCCAGTTCGCCAGGGTGGTGCGGCTGACTTCGCCGCCATAGCGCTGGATAATTCCCGCCAGCCGGTAAAGGGGTAGCGCATCGGCGTATTTGGCGACCAGGATGTAGGCCAGCAACTGCACGCTGGCGATGCACTTGCCCAGCGGATGGACCGGCCGGGGTGCCGTCTTGATCGAGGACTCGCCCTCCGCCGTCTCGAACACCGCCTTCTCCTGCCAGTATTCGAGCACCTGCGCTCGGGCGGGGACGATATCCAGCTCTTCCTTCACCTTGGTGAAAAAGGTGCGGCTGGCCCCGGCCTTCTCTTCCTCGCTCAGCGGCAGTTCGATACGAACCCGCGGCAATTTATCGGAGAAGCCGGCGCGCTTCTTCTTGCGTGGGGGTGGTGCTGCGGCGGGCGTATCGACCTCGGCCAACTGCTCGTCCACCTCGCCAAGGCACGCCTCCAGTTCCGCTTCGTCGAACAACCCGTTCTGAAACGCCAGCTTCTCGCTACTCGCCCCAAAGCGCCTCTGGTTGGCCAAGCGCAACTGCTCTTCCAGTAACTTGATCCGCTTCGCTTGCTCGGTGATCCGGCGCTGATCGTGGGCGATGATCTGTTGGTGATCATCGATGACCCGTTCACGCTCCGCG
>NZ_BAAHXB010000286.1:0-823 GCF_054657215.1 Endothiovibrio diazotrophicus | reverse complement strand
TCTTTACACCTATGTGTTGAGTGATCCGGTCAATTTTATAGACCGAGATGGTATGGCTTCCGAGAAGATTGGAGGAGAGCGTGTTACCGTCCATGCTAACGATGTTGATCCTTGGCCAAGTGATCCTCATGGCCATGTTTACGACAAAAACCAGGTTATTGATGCGAACGGAAACATTTATGATAAAAATACAAAAAAGAAGATAGGAAAACTGTCAAAGAAGAATCTTGGCAGATGGACTGACTTTTTGAAAAAAATAGGGAAGCTGGGTTTGTTGGGCGATCTGTTTTTCGTTAAACAGCTTGTGGACTCGGTTTGTGCTGCCGACCCTTTGTGTTCCATGAATAAGGATGAGTATGACGAAGAGATTTATCCTGGATGTCATCTTAGAATGTAAGGTTATTAGCAGATGAAGATAAAGATTCCAATTTCTATTGAAAAAGAAGAATTTGATCGGCTTTGTCTTATTTGGGAGAGAAGGAAAAATATCTCGATAGAGATGAATTTGGATTCCTATTCTGAAGGGCAAGTAGAAAATCTGTTTGATGTTGCTGAGTCCGCTATTCCGTGCGAGCTTTCCTTTGTTGTTATTGAGGCGATAGCGGAATTTAGTGGTACGCCTGCAGAAATCCTGAAAAAAATTGTTTTCCTAAGTGATGTGGCGTGTCGTGAGGCAGTTTGTTTGAGAGAGGGTTTGGATGATGAGTTGATTGCAGTGTGTGAAAGATTGGTTCTGGCTCATAAGAGAGAGAAAAATTAAGTCGTCCATTGCTGCCATTGCTGCTAGCAATAGAGTCTGTGCACATAATGAACGGGAGGGAAG
>NZ_BAAHXB010000285.1:0-834 GCF_054657215.1 Endothiovibrio diazotrophicus | reverse complement strand
GCTAGCGTCGCCTCGCCGATGCGGCCCTCCTTCGCCAGGTCGTTGATCGCGGTGAGGTAGCCGCCGTGGAGCAGGTAGTCGTCGAAGAGCGCGAAGAGGGTGTCGATCACCTCGGCGTCCGGCCCCTCGTTGCCCTCGGTAGCCACTTCGTCAATGGCGGCGATCAGCCCGCTTCCCCGCTTCAATGTCACCACCTCGCGGAACGAGAGCGGGAAGAGATGGAAGTCCACCACCTCTTCCCGCCCGCGGCGGCCGGGCAGGCGCATCCGTGCCTCCTGGATCAGCACCCGATCGGAACCGGTCGCCACCAGCACCACCCGTTCCAGCATCCCCGCGTCGGCGGCGTACTTCACCGCCTTGTCCCAGTCGCGGATGTAGCTGACCTCGTCGATCAGCAGGTAGCCGAGGGTGCCATCGGGCATCGCGTCCAACTGGTGCTGGAGCCGTTGGAGCAGTGCGTGGTGATCATCGATCTGTGCATAAATTTAGTCAACGATGAGTGAATAAATTTAGCTATTCATCAGCGAATAAGTTTGATCACGCGCGACCGGCCGCCCCTTTGAGTGAGCCGCGGATCAACGCGGATTTCCGCAAATTGGACTGAACAGCCATTTGCGAAAATCTGCGTTGATCTGCGGTTGATTCTCTTAAATTTGGAGCCGCGCTCACTCTCCGAACAGCTCTCCCGTCCGCGGGAAAGGCAGCGCCTCGACCCCGTCGCTGAAGGCGATCGCCTCGCCGCTGTAGACCACGTAGCGGCGGTCGAGCGGGTGGAGCCGCTCGGAGAAGCGGTTGAGCGCCTGCTTGAAGCTCCGGTTCCAGGTGGCCGCCGCC
>NZ_BAAHXB010000284.1:0-842 GCF_054657215.1 Endothiovibrio diazotrophicus | reverse complement strand
CGGAGCTCACCCTCATTAGCGGCGAGGCGGTGGAGCAGGGCGTCACTACCCCGCCCGCTACGGCTCGCCCAACCCGCTCGACGACGGCCTCTACTGGAGCGCCACGGTGAATCCGGCGATGCGCGGCGAGTTCCGCTACACCATGCACTTCACCCTCTTCCCGCCGGTCACTGGCGACGACCCGGCGGGTGAGTCGGCGAATCGCTAGGGTCAGGTCTTTCTTTTTGTACAATGCCTACGTTCAAGATGTGGCTAGTATTGCCCTTTACCCACAAATCGGCCATCAATGAGCCGCTGGGCGGCCATCCGCGGGGATGTAGGGGAGGGGCGCGAGCAGGACGCGGTAAGCCTTGCGCCCTCTTGAGGCAGGGCGGCTGCCCCGGCTAGGGTCCCAGTCGGAAAGTGTGGCGGAAATGGACGAACAGCGGTGCCTCCATTCCCGTCGGCGCGATAGCGCCAACCTACGGTTCGATTTGGGGGTACCCGATGAAGCCTTGGCGTCCGAGGTCGTCTGGCAAGATCGTAACCAAAACGGTTATGCGATCAGACGTTCGTTTGAAGCCGAATAGTTAGGAATTTTCTTACAGCCTATCGGAATGGGGAGGAAATTGACCGCCCTCCCTTGAAAGCCGGCAGCAACCTTCCGATACTGTGCAAAACAACACAGTCATTTCGTTGCTCATGCCATGACCACCGCCCCTTCCGATCCACCCGACAAGGCCCCTCGGTGCCTTACCAACACCCTCGACCACCTCCCGGAGGCGAAGCGGTATCAGCTTGAACGCATCAAGGAGGTGCTCTGCTCGACCGTTCCCCTCGACTGGCTGGTGCTCTTCGGCAGT
>NZ_BAAHXB010000283.1:0-843 GCF_054657215.1 Endothiovibrio diazotrophicus | reverse complement strand
CTCGAGACCGAGCGGGGCTTCGTGATGTAAAAGAACTTACGGATACTATTACGTTTGTTCCAATGAGACATCTCTAGCAATTAGAAGCACCGAGGCACCATACACAGCCTCAATTTCTAAAAAAACTCTTTTTGATGAGTTTATGTCATCAATCACCTTGTTGACATCTTTATGCGCCAGTCCTTCTTGATGCTCCGGGATCTTTCCGTGCAGCAAATAATAAATTCTATCGAGAACATCTTGTTCGCAGCTCATTCCGTTCGCAAATAAATTTATCCGATCGATTATATTCTGTGTGCGCATTTCATTTAATAGAAAATCACTCACCGAAAGAGCGCTAAGCAACCAGTGCTTGTTGTCGTGATCATTTATTCCAATTAATACATTGGTCCCAGCTTCAGTTTCTACAATAGACGTAGAAACAATCTTGCATTCTACAAATAGATCAAGATCCATTTGCTCACCTTCTTCTAAATAGGACATACAGGCCGCCCCGGATGCTCTCGCACTCCATCAGGCCACTCATGCACATGATCATCGGGAAAGCCCGGATGTGGCTTGTCGATATCAATTTCAGGTCTTCCGTCAGGGCCGTATTTGCGCGAGCGTCTCTTACCATCAACCCATTCGCCCGGCGTCCCTCTGTCGGGCACATCTTTTACTTTCCCGCCATCATTAAACATTTTGTCGCCAAGGTATATCCCAATGGCTGTACCAATGACCGCGCCAACTATTGCCCCGACGGGGCCAGCAACCGCACCACCACTTAATGCTCCCGCAACAGGGTTCAATCCATTAGGGTCGGTGAAGTTAAGCGGGTCGTTGAGTACATAGGAGTAAAGA
>NZ_BAAHXB010000282.1:0-845 GCF_054657215.1 Endothiovibrio diazotrophicus | reverse complement strand
GTTTGCCCCGACGCGAGCCCACGCCTCGCTCTCGATTTTTCCCAGTGCCTTCCAGCGCTTAGCAGCGAATTTTCCCAGACGAGGGCCGGCCGGGTCCAATTTTCGCCTAGAGGCGGTTTTCGGCTTACGGAGAGGGGGTTCGGCAGAGAGGGGATCGGTCGTGCCAGTGCGCGCGCACGGCGGCGCCTGCGGGCGGTAGGCGCCGGAGAGAGGGGGAGATGGGCGAGTGCTACACCCATCGGGGGTGGGATTCCTTGCAGGCCATCAGCGCATTGTAGGCCGTTCGGAACGGGGCTTCATCTTCCGCTCAGGCGCCGATTGCGGGTGCTTTGTCGGCTGGGGTCGGCCGGGGCGCGGGGGCGCGGCAGCGCCCCCGCATGGAGAGGGAGTTATTCGGCCTCGACGAGGTGCATGTAATCGCGCTTGATGCAGCGGACGTGGTCCTGCCATTGGCCGCCCAGGCGGTCCCACGCCTCGACCAGATCCGGGTAGGCCACGGGCAGGTACTCGGGGCGGTTGAGTACGAATGCAGCGGCGATGCGCTCGCCGGTGCTGGCCGGCGCGCCGCCGGTCTCGCGCAGCTCGCGGGCGACCTCGATGATCTTTCCGATAGGCCAATGCAGTTCGTTCATGGTGTCTTCTCCTCGGTTGACAGTGCGGCTTGCTCGCCAAGCCCATTGAGGGCTTGCCGGGCATGGCGACCGCGCAGCGTCCGGGCACGGCTTTGGCAAGGGCGGCGCGATAGCGCCGTTCATTTCACCCTTGCCAAAGCCGTGACCGGGCGCTATCTCTCCGAGCCATTCCCGGTAAGACCGGAGGCACCGACCTTCACGCAACTCTTCTTC
>NZ_BAAHXB010000281.1:0-848 GCF_054657215.1 Endothiovibrio diazotrophicus | reverse complement strand
AGTTTGCCCCGACGCGAGCCCACGCCTCGCTTTCGAATTTTCCCAGTACCTTCCAGCGCTTAGCGGCGAATTTTCCCAGACGAGGCCCGGCCGGGTCCAATTTTCGCCTAGAGGCGGTTTTCGGCTTACGGAGAGGGGGTTCGGCAGGGATGGAATCGGCTGCGCCAGTGCGCGCACGCGGCGGCGCCTGCGGGCGGTGGGCGCCGGAGAGAGGGGGAGATGGGCGAGTGCTACACCCATCGGGAGAGGGATTCCTTGCAGGCCATCGGCGCATTGTAGGCCGTTCGGGGCGGGGCTTCATCTCCCGCTCGGACAGCGTTTCCGGGGGCTTCGTCGGTTGGGTAGCGGGGCTGCCCCAGCCCCGCTACCCGTTCCCGGTTCCGGTTCCGGCCTACTCCTCGTCAGCTTCGTATAGCCGCCAATACGGATAGCCAACCCGGGCGTAGTAGTCGTAGGCCATGCGGCGCTCATCGCTGCCGTTGCTGGAGTAGCCATCGGCGCGGGGATCATTGACCCAATCCATCAGGCCGCACAGGTCGGCGATGAATCCCCGCAGCACGGTCTCGGGGTCGGTGTGGTCTTCCTTGCACAGGGAAACGAATTCGTCGGGTAGTTCCAGGGTGAGGCGTTTCATGCCGGCACCTCCTCGGTATGGTGATCGTTGGCTTGGCACAAGCCCAATGAGGGCTTGCCGGGCATGGCGACCGCGCAGCGTCCGGGCACGGCTTTGGCAAGGGCGGCGCGATAGCGCCGTTCATTTCACCCTTGCCAAAGCCGTGACCGGGCGCTACCTCTCCGAGCCATACCCGGTAAGACCGGAGGCACCGACCTTCACGCAACTCTTCTTT
>NZ_BAAHXB010000280.1:0-859 GCF_054657215.1 Endothiovibrio diazotrophicus | reverse complement strand
AGGGGGAGGTGGATGTCGCCTACGTCGACGGCGGGCGCTTCTGGCCGGTGGAGGTGAAATGGACCGGCCAGTTGCGCCCGAAGGCGCTCAAGCAGATCGCCAAGTATCCCAACGCGCGGATTCTCGACCGGTCACGGCGCGGCGGGGAGATTCAGGGGATTCGGACCGAGCCGCTGCCGCTTGCGCTGGCGCGTATCGGGTAGTGAGCGGCAGCGGAGGGAAGTGGAAGACTTCGTGGATTTCCTGCGCGAGCGCACGACGGCCCGAAAGCGCGCTACCGGCAAAGAGCCGCTGGATTTTCCGGTGGATGATTCCGGCCCGTGGCCGGAAGGCTTGAGCTTGCATAGACAGGACATTTAGGGCCCGCGCCTTGTGTCTGCCGCGGGGGTGCCGATCGTTCAGGCAGTAGTCACGCAACTTACGAAGGTCGACAAATGCGCGATGGGCGTGCGGCAACTTCACCGCTATCCCTCCCAGGGTGGCGCAACGATCACCGCCCCTCCTGGAGCGCAACGACTTCCTCGACCGTAAGACCGGTGATGCGCGCGACCCGCCCCGCGGTCATACCCTCTTCCAGCAGCGCCCGCGCGATACTCGAGGCCCGCCGCGACTCCCCTTCGGCAACGCCAGCCTCGCGCCCGCTCTCCCGCTGCTCCGCCGCCACCAACCGCCCCCAGCGCTCCATCGCCGCCCGATCCTCCACCTCCGGCAACGGCGGCAACTCCGGCGCCTCGCCGTCCTCGGGCAGCGCGGGCAGCTCCCCCACCGCGTCCGCGCCGCAGAACGACGCCAACTGCTCCCGGCAGGCCACCGACACCCGTTCGGCCAGATCCAGCACCCGCGCCCGCAGGATCGTCAG
>NZ_BAAHXB010000279.1:0-869 GCF_054657215.1 Endothiovibrio diazotrophicus | reverse complement strand
AATCTCCCTCTACGACTCGGGCCACACCATCCTCGCCACCCCCAAGGGAAATTGAGCGGCTGCGGAAGCTGTACGGCCCTGGTCATTGGCGAAAACGAAAAGACTTCGCAAAGGTGAAGCTGGCTGACGGCGAGGTCCTCGACGTTGAGCTACATTGGTACGAGGCAACGGGAATCGGCGAACGTGAATTCAAGATCAAACGCTATCTCTAGCGCCGAGGTCG
The DNA here is from genome assembly GCF_054657215.1 of Endothiovibrio diazotrophicus. Taxonomy (NCBI): domain Bacteria; kingdom Pseudomonadati; phylum Pseudomonadota; class Gammaproteobacteria; order Chromatiales; family Thioalkalispiraceae; genus Endothiovibrio; species Endothiovibrio diazotrophicus. The sequence goes on along the minus strand of NZ_BAAHXB010000279.1, from coordinate 646 downwards.
TAGATTATGCATAAGTTCGTGATTTGCGTTGAAAATACCGGCTACGAGGTATCGCTTGAGCAGCGCAAGCTGTATGAGGTTCTGCCGGATGAGACGGCGGCCAAGCATGGTCAGTTAAGGGTGGTGGACGAATCCGGGGAAGATTACCTGTTCCCGATGCAACTGTTCATGGAGCTGACACTTTCCGACGAAATTGCGGAGAAAGTCTCAAGGATCGCGTGAGTCCGCGAGCGGAAACCCCCGTAGGTCGGTGCTACCGCACCGACGCAAACGAGGGCACCGCCCCCCACGCCGCGACACCCCACCCGACCGCTCCCCTCCCCCGCCCGCCTGTGCTATCGTATCGACAAATGTATAGATAACCACGACCGACACTCCACCAGGACCGGAGGCCCCGATGCCCCGCCCAGACCCCGATCCCACCCACCTGCACCTCAAGACCTCCCTCGACCATCTCCCCGAGGCCAAGCGCCATCAGCTGCGCCGGATCACCGAGTGCATCTGCCAGAGCGTGCCCCTCGACCGCCTGGTGCTCTTCGGCAGCTACGCCCGCGGCGATTGGGTCGAGGACCCGGCCAACCGCTACTTCTCCGACTACGACCTGCTGGTGGTGGTCGACGAAGGCCACTTCATCGGCCGGACCCGT
>NZ_BAAHXB010000278.1:0-897 GCF_054657215.1 Endothiovibrio diazotrophicus | reverse complement strand
GCCGATCCGCGCCCTGATTCCGTCCTTCATCTTGCTGCTCCACCACTGAACGTTGTGGGGTACAGGCTAACGATGGGTGGCCCGTTCGTCTGTAGGCGTTTTCTGATTTTTCGAATGGAGGTGTTGAAGAGGGGGGATGACGATTGGGATCGTCTTGGGGGGCTTGTAGGGTCAGCGACAACTTTGCCTGTGGGAGCGGCCCTTAGGCCGCGATGGCGCCGTCACCGCGCCTTCCGTCCGTTGAATGGAACCACCGCGCTTCGAAACATCGCAGCCTAAGGGCCGCTCCCACAGGATAGGGCGGTGGGAGGCGGCAGGTGGTCCTTTCGATTCGACTCCGTGTTCTGCGCGTTTGAAGTCGCGATAGATGTTTTCGTGTGGGCGGGTCATCATCAGGTGGTTCTGAATCGACTGGCAAGCGTGGCTTGAGCGGCGGTGGGCATTGGGCATCCTACGCGCCACGAGCGGGGTGTCGGACAGGTTGTCCAACGATGTCGGCGCCCTGAAACGGACGGTGTTGGACCAAAGCATTCACATCCCGTTCTCCAAGCATCATGGCGGCCGCGAGCCGCTGCCGGCGGAGCCGCCACCGGTGCGGGCCGAGCATGACCCGGCCGATTTCGATCACTTTCACTCGCCAACTCGTCAAAGCCGATGACCACCCAAGAAAGAACAATCGATCTATGCGATTTCTTCTTCTATTCCGAAGCGAGAGGGCGGCACAGAAAAAACGCTCACGCCTATTTGACCGAAAAGATCGCCTATCCGGATAGCGGATCGTTTTTCGACAAGAGCCTGGGCGTTACCAAGTTCCTGTTCCGGCTGCCGCGAGCGGAGAAATACGTTACCCCCATCGGGATGTCCATTGCGTTGACAACGGGGCGCGACGCCTTGCTG
>NZ_BAAHXB010000277.1:0-1015 GCF_054657215.1 Endothiovibrio diazotrophicus | reverse complement strand
ACTGTCCGATACCTCGGCTTCCACCTCGGCCTTGGGTGGTTCGGGGAGGACACTGGCGGGGAGGGGCGCGGGCGCTGCCGGCGGCGCTGGTAGTTCTTCCGGGGCCGAGGTGGCAGGAGCGGCTAAAGAGAGAGGGGGCGTTTCTCTTTTAGCCGCCATCTCCTCCCTCACCGCCGGCACCGATTCCCGTTCCGGAGCTTGCCCTTTCCCCAACCACACCGCCGAGCGGATCGCCACACCCAGGCTCTTGCCGGCGGGCTTCACCTGACAGGCGTATTCGTTGGCATCCATCCCCTTGGGGAAGTGGATCCGGTAGGCGTCGATCCCTTCGCGGGTCAGCTTCTCCGCCAGTTCGGCAGCGGCTCTCTCGCCCGCTTCGTCCCGGTCATAGGCGATCAGCACCCGCTCGGTGCCATGGTGCTTGAGGGCGGCCAGCAGCTCGTCGGTGAAGCCGTTGACGCCGTAGCTGGTGGTGACGTTGCGGAAGCCTGCCGCCCAAAAAGTCAGGGCATCAATCAGCGATTCGCAGAGGATGACCTCCCGGCTGCACTCCAGCGCCTCGGCGTTGAATACGCCCCGGTGCGGGCCGGGCAGGTAGAGGTGGTAGGCGGTGCCCTTGCGCAGGTTGTCGTTGAGCTTGCGGCCGTAGATTTCAGTCACCACGCCATCATTCGCCGATGCGCTGCCTCCTGGCGCATCGGCATACCGCCCATCCCTGGGCATAATCACCGGAATTACCAGCGAGCCGTTGAAGTGTTCATGGCCGCTCTTGCGCAGAATGCCGAGGGCCTGCAATCGCCCTCGGATCTCGGCGCCGGCCTTGCGGTTCTTCTCGGGGAGGCGATAGGCCAGGGTGCGGTTGGCGACCCCCAGCTTGAAGTGCTCGATCAGCTCGGGGTGGTTGAGGCCGCGCCGCTCCAGATACTCCAGCGCCTCCGGCGTCTGTTTCAGGGTTTGGTGGTAGTAGTCCACCACCTGCGCCAACAGTGCTTGGTCCTCGGCGTCGGCATCGAGC
>NZ_BAAHXB010000276.1:0-1022 GCF_054657215.1 Endothiovibrio diazotrophicus | reverse complement strand
TGACGGCCGCACCGTGCGCTACGCCTTCGACGCGAGCGGCAACCTCAGCGAACTCGCCACCCCCAACGGCGACCTCCACCGCTTCGACTACGGCCCCCGCGACCAGGAGAGCGCCTACACCCCGCCGGAGCTGGCGGCGGCCAGCGACCCCGCCACCCGCTACACCTACAACCTCGACGAACAACTCACCGCGGTGCAGCGCCCCGACGGCCAGACCCTCACCCTGGAGTACGACAACGGCGGCCGCCTCAGCGCCCTGCACCGGCCCGCCGGCACCACCGCCTACCAATATGACCCGGCCACCGGCCACCTCACGACGATCACCGCCCCCGACGGCGGCCAGCTCACCTTCACCTATGACGGCCCGCTATTCCTCAGCGAGCAGTGGAGCGGCGCGATCGACGGCACCGTCACCCGTGTCTACGACAACAACCTGCGCATCACCGAACGCCGCGTCGGCGATGTCGCCACCCCCTACACCTACGACGACGACGGCCTGCTCACCGCCGCCGGCAACCTCGCCCTCACCCGCGACCCCGCCAACGGCCTCACCACCGGTACGACCCTCGGCGCGGTAACCACTGCCCGCACCTACAACGGCTTCGGCGAACTGACCACCGAACGGGCGGAGGCCGACGGCCTCACCCTGATGGAGACCTCCTACAACCGCGACGCCCTCGGCCGCATCACCGAAAAGGTGGAGAACGTCGATGGCCTCAGCCACACCGAGCGCTACACCTACGACCCCGCCGGCCGCCTCACCGAGGTGGAACGCGACGGCCAGTTCACTCGCTACACCTACGACGCCAACGGCAACCGCCTGAGCCGGGAGGGGCCGGACGGGGTGGAGAACGGAGCCTACGACACCCAGGACCGCCTCACGCATTATGGCGACGCGGACTACCGCTACACCGCCAACGGCGAACTGGCGAGCCGGACCGACGCGAGCGGCACCACGCTGTACGCCTACGATACCGTCGGCAACCTGACCAGCGTGACCACCTCCAACGACGTAGTCATCG
>NZ_BAAHXB010000275.1:0-1022 GCF_054657215.1 Endothiovibrio diazotrophicus | reverse complement strand
CGACGGCCGCACCGTCCGCTACGCCTTCGACGCGAGCGGCAACCTCAGCGAACTCGCCACCCCCAACGGCGATCTCCACCGCTTCGACTACGGCCCCCGAGACCAGGAGAGCGCCTATACCCCACCCGAGCTGGCGGCGGACAGCGACCCCGCCACCCGCTACACCTACAACCTCGACCGCCAGCTCACCGCAGTGCAGCGCCCCGACGGCCAGATTCTCTCCCTGGAGTACGACGACGGCGGCCGCCTCAGCGCCCTGCACCGGCCCGCCGGCACCACCACCTACCAATATGACCCGGCCACCGGCCACCTCACGACAATCACCGCCCCCGACGGCGGCCAGCTCACCTTCAGCTACGACGGCCCGCTGCTCCTCAGCGAGCAGTGGAGCGGGTTGGTAAACGGCGCCGTCGCCCGCGTCTACGACAACAACCTGCGGATCACCGAGCGCCGCGTCGGCGATGTCGCCATCCCCTTCTCCTACGACGACGACGGCCTGCTCACCGCCGCGGGCGACCTCACCCTCGCCCGCGACCCGGCCAACGGCCTGCCCACCGGCACCGCCCTCGGCGCGGTGACCACCGCGCGCAGCTACAGCGGCTTCGGCGAACTCGCCTCGGAGAGAGCGGAGGCCGGCGGCCTCCCCCTAATGGAGACCACTTATACCCGCGACGCCCTCGGCCGCATCACCGAGAAAGTGGAGACCGTCGACGGGATCACCCACGACGAGCGCTACACCTACGACGACGCCGGCCGGCTCACCGAGGTGGAGCGCGACGGGCAGCTCACCACCTACAGCTACGACGCCAACGGCAACCGGCTGAGCCGGGAAGGGCCGGACGGGGTGGAGAGCGGAGTCTACGACGCCCAGGACCGCCTCACCCACTACGGCGATGCAGACTACGCCTACACCGACAACGGAGAGCTGGCGAGCCGCACCGACGCGAGCGGCACCACGCTGTACGCCTACGATACCGTCGGCAACCTGACCAGCGTGACCACCTCCAACGACGTGGTCATCA
>NZ_BAAHXB010000274.1:0-1035 GCF_054657215.1 Endothiovibrio diazotrophicus | reverse complement strand
CCCGGAGGAGCGGCTGGGGCGGGGGCTGCACAACTTCCACTACTGGTTCAACAGCGCCAGCGACTTCTGGCAGGGCTCGGGCTACTACATGGCCCAGGGGAAGAACGCGCCCGCCGCCTTCATGCTCCACCAGTCGGTGGAGCGCTTCTACCACGCTCTTACACTTATATACAGTGGATACAAACACAAGGTCCATAACCTGAGCAAGCTGGCGGAGGTGGGGGAGAGTATGCACGAGGCGCTGCTCGACGCCCTGCCCCGCGAGGAGGAGGCGGACAAGGCGCGCTTCGATCTGCTGAAGCGGGCCTATATCGAGGCGCGCTACTCCAAGAGCTACCGGATCAGCGAGGAGGAGCTGACGGTGCTGCGGGCGCAGGTGCTGGATCTGGCGGAGCGGGTGTTGCTGGCGTGCCGGGAGAAGCTGGCGTCGTTCTGCGGCGCGGAGGCGGTGGGGGAGTTGCCGTCGTTGCCCGAGGACGGGGAGGTACCGGAATTGCCGCCGTTGCCGGATATCGAGGATCGGGCAGCGATGGAGGATTGGGGCCGGCTGGTGGCGACGTCGCAGTGGGAAAGCGGGCGGGAGACGGGGGCCTCTGAGGGCAGGGAACGTGGCTTGTCGGAAGGTCTGGAACGCGGGCGAGAAGAAGGCAGGGAGCAAGGTCTTGCGGAAGGCGTTCGCAAGGTCGCCGTGGCGCTGTTGGCGAAGGGGATGGCGACGGAGGCGGTCGCGGAGGCCACCGGACTCTCCGTTGAGGAGATCGGGGCGCTGGAGGCCGGTCTCGCGGTGGGATCTGACGAAGAGTCCGACCGCGGATTCTGACGGGGTATCGCGGCCTTCGCTCCGCTGCTTCCGTTTGCGTCGGCGAAGCATCGCCGACCTACTCGTTTCTGCACTGTTGGATAGGGCGGGCTGTGCCCGCCTCGGCCTTTCCGCCGGCACTGCCCTCCTGGACACAAGATTTACCGCCGTCGAAGCGTCTCGGTCCGGTCGATTTCCCGGCTCATGCCTTCTTTCTCCAATTGGAAAGGAATAAT
>NZ_BAAHXB010000273.1:0-1066 GCF_054657215.1 Endothiovibrio diazotrophicus | reverse complement strand
AAGCAGCGCCATCACCGCGTCGACCTTGGTCATCGTATCGCTCGGCAACGACCCGATCAACGGATTGCCATCCGGCCCCAATTCATGCCACTTCATAGCTCACGCCTCCTCTCGGTATCCCGATTGCGCAACAGGTGGAGCGGCAAGACATCCGCCCTCCTCCCCCGCCGCCGCGAGTCGTTCCCGAAAGCCTGCGTGATATGCTGTCCGACAGCCGTGATTCACCTCCTTTGTCAGGTGGGTTGTGGTCAGGGGACCGGGTGGCCGCAATCCACCCGGTTGCCCGCTTCAACGCCCTTCCGCCTCCGCCTGAATCAATGCCTCCACCACCTCTCCCTGGGTTTGGCTCCTGTCAGCCGCCAGCATCTTCAGATATCCCGCGGCCTCTTCACTGACCCACAGGCATACTCTGCGTTTTCCAGCCGCTTTCAGGCGATCTTCGTAGGCCCTTTGTCCTTCGGTGGGGGTACCGTATTGCTTCTTGCGTGGCGTCAATGGTGTTTCTCCGCATTACTCAATGCATGATCATGCAATCATCAGTGCGTGATTTTTGTCAAGCGGAGCTTCCGGGAACATCCATCGCAACTTCTCCGGCTACGACCTGCCCCGTGAGGAGAAGGCGGACAAGGCGCGCTTCGATCTGTTGAAGAAGGCCTATATCGACGCCCGCTACTCCAAGAGCTACCGGATCAGCGAGGAGGAGCTGACGGTGCTGCGGGCACAGGTGCTGGATCTGGCTGCGCGGGTGTTGCGGGCTTGCCGGGAGAAGCTGGCGTCGTTCTGCGGCAGTGACGCAGCTGGGGAGCTGCCCGCGCTGCCGGAGGACGGGGAGGTGCTGGAGTTGCCGCCGCTGCCGGAGGTGGAGGATCGGGCGGCGATGGAGCGGTGGGGGCGGTTGGTGGCGGCGAGGCAATGGGAAAGCGGGCGGGAGACGGGGACGGCCGAGGGTATGGAGCGCGGCTTGGCGGAAGGTCTGGAACGCGGACGGGCGGAAGGCGTTCGCAAGGTCGCCGTGGCGCTGCTGGCGAAGGGGATGGCCAGGGAGGAGGTGGCGGAGGCCACCGGA
>NZ_BAAHXB010000272.1:0-1066 GCF_054657215.1 Endothiovibrio diazotrophicus | reverse complement strand
CCTTGATGCCGACGCCGAGGACCAAGCACTGTTGGCGCAGGTGGTGGACTACTACCACCAAACCCTGAAACAGACGCCGGAGGCGCTGGAGTACCTGGAGCGACGCGGCCTCAACCACCCCGAGCTGATCGAGCACTTCAAGCTGGGGGTCGCCAACCGCACCCTGGCCTATCGCCTCCCCGAGAAGAACCGCAAGGCCGGCGCCGAGATCCGCGGGCGGTTGCAAACCCTCGGCATCCTGCGCAAGAGCGGCCATGAGCACTTCAACGGCTCGCTGGTGGTCCCGGTGATTATGCCCAGGGATGGGCGGTATGCCGATGCGCCAGGAGGCAGCGCATCGGCGAATGATGGCGTGGTGACTGAAATCTACGGCCGCAAGCTGCGCGACAATCTCCGCAAGGGCACCGCCTACCACCTCTATCTGCCCGGCCCGCACCGAGGCATATTCAACGCCGAGGCGCTGGCGGAGAGCCAGGAAATCATCCTCTGCGAATCGCTGATTGATGCCCTGACTTTTTGGGCGGCAGGCTTCCGCAACGTCACCACCAGCTACGGCGTCAACGGCTTCACCGATGAGCTGCTGGCCGCGCTCAAGCACCACGGCACCGAGCGGGTACTGATCGCCTACGACCGCGACGAGGCGGGCGAGAAGGCCGCCGCCGAGCTGGCGGAGAAGCTGACCCGCGAAGGGATCGACGCCTACCGCATCCACTTCCCCAAGGGGATGGACGCGAACGAGTATGCCTGTCGGGTGAAGCCCGCCGGCAAGAGCCTCGGCGTGGCGATCCGCTCGGCGGTGTGGCTGGGGAAAGGGCAAGCTCCGAAACGGGAATCGGTGCCGGCGGTGAGGGAAGAGATGGCGGCTAAAAGAGAAACGCCCCCTCTCTCTTTAGCTGCTCCTGCCGCCCCAGCACCGGAAGAACTACCAGCGCCGCCGGCAGCTCCTCTCCCCGCCAGCGTCCTCCCCGAGCCTCCCAAGGCCGAGGTAAAGGCCGAGGTATCCGACGGTGAAGTGATCATCTCCCTCGGTGATCGCCGCTACCGCATCCGCGGCCTCGACAAGAAC
>NZ_BAAHXB010000271.1:0-1071 GCF_054657215.1 Endothiovibrio diazotrophicus | reverse complement strand
CACCCGGATCACCCAGGCGGTGGAGTTCAACGGCGTGAAGGTGCTCGGCGCCTCGGCCAGCGTCACCTTCCAGGTGGGTGCCAAGGCGGTTTCCGGCACCGACACCATCGCGATGACCACGGTGAACGTGGCGAGCGCCAACAGCACCACCGGTATCGGTAGCGCCCTGGGTACCTCCCTGTCGGTCGGTACCGCGGATGCGGCCCGTTCGGCGATCACCATGATCGACACCATGCTCGACCGGGTCAGCTCGACCCGCTCCGATTTCGGTACCATCCAGAACCGTTTCGAGTCGGTGGTGCGCAACCTGCAGAACGTCTCCGAGAACCTGTCGGCCTCGCGTTCGCGCATCCAGGATGCCGACTTCGCCTCCGAGACGGCGGCATTGACCCGCAACCAGATCCTGCAGCAGGCCGGCGTGGCGATGCTCTCGCAGGCCAACGCGGCACCGCAAAGCGTCCTGTCGTTGCTCGGGTAACTGAGCTGAAGCGCCGCCCCGTGAGGGGCGGTCGTTTTTTTGGGGGGCAGGCCGATTCCGTCAGGAGGGGCCTGCCCCTCTTCCCTGCGAATCGAGGTGGTTTGGTCGCCTTGTCCCCTTCCCCCCTTCCCCCTTCCCCCGAGGGGCTCCCGGCTTCGGGCCGGACATCGAAAAAATGCCGATCAATTTTCAAGAAGCCCGTAACTTTTTGAAATAAAAAAAGTAAAAAAATCGGTACAAGCCTAAAGAATTCCTCTGCGCAGCCGATCCATTGATTGGAGGCGGTGAATGCCCGTGTTTCGGAGCATATCCGCCAGCTATCATAGCCTTCGGTCGAAGCAATCGCTCCCGGGGCACTTAGAGGAGTCCAGTCATGGCACAAGTCATCAACACCAACGTCTCGTCGCTGACCGCGCAACGGAACCTGAACAAGACCCAGAGCGCGCTTTCGACCTCCCTGCAACGCCTCTCCTCCGGCCTGCGCATCAACAGCGCCAAGGACGATGCGGCCGGTCTGGCCATCTCCACCCGCTTCTCCGCCCAGATCTCCGGCCTGAACCAGGCGGTGCGCAACGCCAACGACGGTATCTCCC
>NZ_BAAHXB010000270.1:0-1096 GCF_054657215.1 Endothiovibrio diazotrophicus | reverse complement strand
CCTTGGCGGCGCGAGGGCGGAAAAAATGTTTGAGTTTTGTCTGCGCTTGAGCAACAATGCGCGCCCCTTTCGAGCGGTGGCTGGAAGGGGGTGTCCCAAGTGCCGGCAGAAGCGGTTTTTCCTCTGGCGGGGCTTGACAGGGACACTTCGCTGCTTAAAATGCGCGTTTTCGCTCGGAGGGGTTCCCGAGTGGCCAAAGGGATCAGACTGTAAATCTGACGGCTCCGCCTTCGGAGGTTCGAATCCTCCCCCCTCCACCAGATTTTTGAGTAGCCCGCCTGTCGAAAACGGCGGGCCGCCGGAGCCAGCTCGAGGCGGGTGTAGTTCAATGGTAGAACCTCAGCCTTCCAAGCTGATGACGTGGGTTCGATCCCCATCACCCGCTCCACAAAACCAGGTTTTCGGCCCATGTAGCTCAGTTGGTAGAGCACACCCTTGGTAAGGGTGAGGTCAGCGGTTCAAATCCGCTCATGGGCTCCACATTTCTTCTTCTGAGCCAAGCGTCTTTCAACCTAATATCCTTAGAGAGAGCGTTCCGATGTCCAAGGAAAAATTTGAACGTACGAAACCGCACGTCAACGTCGGCACCATTGGCCACGTGGACCACGGCAAGACCACTCTGACCGCGGCCCTGACCAAGGTGATGGCGGAGAAGCACGGTGGCGAGTTCAAGGCCTACGACCAGATCGACGGCGCTCCCGAGGAGCGTGCCCGTGGTATCACCATCGCCACCGCGCACGTGGAGTACGAGTCCGACTCGCGGCACTATGCTCATGTGGACTGCCCCGGCCACGCCGACTACGTGAAGAACATGATCACCGGTGCCGCCCAGATGGACGGCGCGATCCTGGTCTGCTCCGCCGCCGACGGCCCGATGCCGCAGACCCGGGAGCACATCCTGCTGGCCCGCCAGGTCGGTGTGCCGTACATCGTGGTGTACATGAACAAGGCCGACATGGTCGACGACGAGGAGCTGCTGGAGCTGGTCGAGATGGAGATCCGCGACCTGCTCTCCTCCTACCAGTTCCCGGGTGACGACACCCCGATCATCACCGGTTCGGCGCTGAAGGCCCTGGAGGGCGATACCTCCGACATT
>NZ_BAAHXB010000269.1:0-1127 GCF_054657215.1 Endothiovibrio diazotrophicus | reverse complement strand
TCCAAAACAGGAAGTTATTTTTTCGCGGGCCCTAAATGGAGGCGCTCATCTGGAAGGGCGGCACCCCGCACCGGCGGGCGGTGGCGTTCGTGTGAGCCGTTCGCGCCCGTTGCGCCGCCGTGCCGCGCAGCGTCCGATCCGGGTAGACTGCTCGTCACCTCCTACCCCGGCGATCGGGCTCGATCTCCGCCGAACCACCGGGAGCCTCGCATGCCGGTCGCTGACGACCCTTTGCAGAATCGCCTGCTCGCCGCGTTGCCGGCGGACGAACGCGCGCGCCTCCTCCCCAACCTGGAGCGGGTCCCGATGCCGCTCGGCAAGTCGCTCGGCGAGTCCGGCGTGGCCATGCACCACGTCTATTTCCCCACCACCGCCATCGTCTCGCTGCTCTACGTCATGGAGAACGGCGCCTCGGCGGAGATCGCGGTGGTCGGCAACGAGGGGATCGTCGGCGTTTCGCTGTTCATGGGGGGTGAGAGCACCACCAGCCGGGCGGTGGTGCAGAGCGCCGGCCACGCCTACCGGCTGAAGGGGCAACTGCTGAAGGATGCGTTCTATCGCGCCGGACCGATGCAGCGCCGGTTGCTGCGCTACACCCAGGCGCTGCTCACCCAGATGGCGCAGACGGCGGTGTGCAACCGCCACCATTCGGTGGATCAGCAGCTCTGCCGCTGGCTGCTGCTGAGCCTCGACCGTCTCCCGTCGAACGAGCTCACCATGACCCAGGAGCTGATCGCCAACATGCTCGGGGTGCGCCGCGAGGGGGTCACCGATGCCGCCGGCGATCTGCAGCGCGCGGGGTTGATCCACTACCGCCGTGGCAAGATCACGATCCTCGACCGGCCGGGACTGGAGGCGCGCGTCTGCGAGTGCTACCGGGTGGTCAAGAACGAGTTCGACCGCCTGCTGCCGGAGGGGAGGGAGTTGTGAGGTGCTCAACGGCAATCGCTTGAGCAGCGTGCCCGACAGCCCGTCCAGTACGCTTGGGACTGGTGCGGCCAGCGGCTTCGCAATGCGGCAATGGGGGCAGGCGCGATGGCTTCGGCGTAGTAGGGGCCCCGGTAACGGGTGTTCCTACGCGGAGCGCTTGCTGGAGAGGAAGACTTCCTGTTTTGGGGCGTCGAGAC
>NZ_BAAHXB010000268.1:0-1131 GCF_054657215.1 Endothiovibrio diazotrophicus | reverse complement strand
CAATGGCATCAACTTTAGGCGCAACCCATTGATTTACCGTACGTACGCGCGGACGCGCGAACCGATGGCGCCCGTTCTCGCGGATAGGATCGATCCGGGCGCACCGGTTCCAGATTTTTCGCGACCAGTTGGAGAGTGAGACGAATCGTCGGCAAAGGGTCGGGCAGCGTCAGCATTTCGATCAAACGGCTCTGCACCTTACGGTACGCCTCGGCGAAATTAATCCGGTAGCGCAGGCGGCGGGCATCGACACGGCCGTCGACGACATCACCGGCGGCGAAGCGCACGATGCTGGCGATGGTGTGAGTGATCAGGCGGGCGTAGATCTCCTGAAACACCACCGCTTCATTCTTTCCGCGGAAGCGTTCGAGATCGGCAACGTGTTTCAGGCTCTTGAAGCCTTCTTCCACCGCCCAGCGCTGATGATAGAGATCCTTGAACAGATGCCAGGGGTATTGCGTGCGATCCATCAAGGAGGTCGCCAACACCTCGATCTCGCCGGACTTCAGGCGCACGCGAACCAAGCGTAGGGTGATCGGATCGGTGGGTACGTCGAGGAACGCGCAAACCTTCCTGGCCTCGGTGTTGGGGGTCAGCACGATGTTCCTCTCCCGGCGATTGGAGGCGATGAACGCCTTCACCCGCGCGTTGAACCCCTTGGGCATTCTCATGCAGACGGGAATGCCGCGGGCGAGGTGTAGGGCGAACAGCGGAAACGAAGGGAAGCCACGGTCATAGAGGACCAGATCTTGCGGCCCGAAGTGTTGCAGCAGGCGTTCGGCGAGAAACCGCTCTCCCATGGTGCTGGGCGCCAACTCACTGGCCACCGTGACCTGGGTCAGGGCGTCGTAGAACGACATCAGCAGCGCCATCGGGCGTTCGGTGTCGGTGCCGTTGGTTTGTGTGCCGAAGGCGTCGGCAAACACCTTCAGACGCGGCAACCGGATCTTTGAGCCATCGGCCGCGATCAGGCGAAAGCCCATCCAGCGAGGCGTTTGTGCATGGTCGTAGAAGGTGTCGACGATCTGCTGGTGAAGCGCGATCAGTGCCGAGTGCGGCAGCTTCCGGCACGCTTGGGAAACGGCCTGCTTGGACACCGAGTTCAACGTGGTACGCGCGATGTCGCCAAAC
>NZ_BAAHXB010000267.1:0-1140 GCF_054657215.1 Endothiovibrio diazotrophicus | reverse complement strand
ACACCACCCAAACCTCCGGCACGGACGCCGGGGGGGCTTCCTGGGCTCTACCGTCCATCAAATAATACGGATGAGGGGCCATCAAATTGCGTGAACGCTCTCAAGCACCACTCACCAAGTGTGCGTCATGGACCGGGAGGGGGATTTCTTCGAGATGTTCAATGAGCCGCGTCACCGGCGTGTTGACCTGTTGGTGCGGGCAAAACATGATCGTTGCACTGGGGAAGATTCCAGGCTCTTTGATACGCTGAGGCAAAGTCCGGTGCGCAGTCACTTTGTCATTTCGATCCCCAGTCAAAGTGCCCGCCCAAAACTGAGCAAACAAAAGGCACGCCCCAAACGCTCCGCGCGCGAGGCGACCGTCGATTTACGCTATCGGCCCATCCAACTGCTTGCTCCGAGCTACCACAAGGACAAGGCCCCCATTACTCTCTGGGCCATCCATCTACGCGAACAAGCGCCACCACCGAACGAGAAACCCATCGAATGGTTTTTATTGACCACCCGTGAAATTACGGACGATGAGCAGGCACGTCAGTGCATACACTGGTACACCCTGCGCTGGCGGATCGAAGACTGGCATCGGGTACTCAAGAGCGGCTGCGGCATCGAGGCGTTGGCGCATAAAAGCGCGGAACGGCTAAAGCGCGCCATCGCGATCAATCTCGTCATCGCTTGGCGGATTATGCTGATGACCCTGCTGGGTCGAGAGTGCCCGGAACTACCCGCTGAGATACTGTTTTCCGACATCGAGATCAAAGTGCTTCGCGCCCACGCGCAAAAAAAAACATAGCCCCTCCGACACAACTCGGCGAAGCCGTTCGCTTGGTGGCGAGTATCGGCGGATACCTGGCGCGCGGAAATGATCCGCCACCCGGCCATCAACTGATGTGGCAAGGGTATGCTTACCTCCAACGCATGTGTGAAGGCTATCTCCTGCGTGATGAATCGGGTTAGCTCGATAATATTTGTGGGTAAAGGGCAGGGCTACCCCTGGCGCCCGCTTACCGGTAGATTGCCCCCAATCCACGCTCTTGTCGGTTCCAGGAGGTCCCCGGGGCGCGTCCCGCGGGGTGGTTCGCCGCCTGCCGATCGGAGCGGATCGGCGCGGACGCGCGCAAGGTGCCATCGATACCCGCT
>NZ_BAAHXB010000266.1:0-1172 GCF_054657215.1 Endothiovibrio diazotrophicus | reverse complement strand
GGCTAAGGGGCCGCTCCCACAGGGAAGCGAGGCCGCTGATAGGTGACGGCAACGGCCCATCCACACATCGCCACCAGAAAGCGGCCCGGAGGTGTTGGCCGAAGCCCGTTGCGCGATTACGGCGATATTCTCCGCAGTCTCCCCTCGTTAGCCGCCAGCCAACCCGCCTACTGGTAGCGGTTGTCCTGCTGCCAGCCAATGGCGGTCGAGTCCCTCGTCCCACCGGACGTCGGGCACTCTGGGAACAATCGGAACCATGCGCTCACTCCTGCAAATTTCACCACGCTTTCCAATTTCTCGTTAAAACGCCCCAAGCGTTTTAACGAGTGGGGGTGTCGAAGGTGCCGATCTGGTTGCCCAGGCGCACCTGGATCGCATCGGACTTATAGCGGCCCGGCTCGAAGATCATGATGAACAGCGAACCACCGTAGAGGAAGTGGCCCAGTTCGTCGCCCCGCTTGACCGGCACCGGCGCGGCAATCTCCTGGTACTTGTCGTTGAAGACGATCGAGCTGATGGTGTCGAGTCCCACCGGGATCATCGCCACGTAGCCATAGCTTCCGGTATCCACCACGAAATAGCCGCGCTGGAAGTTCTCGAACTGGCTGAACTCCGAGCCGTGGTAGCCGACGTTGCCGTTGGCCGGGACCCACTTCGGGAAGTCGTCGTAGCTTCCCGGCGGAGGCCTCGCTATCCATGAACGTGCCACGCTGCCGGGCGAAATCCTGGGTGATGCGCTTGCCCGGGTCCTGTTTGACGAAGGCCATCCCGTACTCGTTCTTGTAGTAGAACCACGCGAACTCCTGGATGTACTTCAGCCCGTCGTCGTGACTGCCCTCGATGGAGGGGAGGAAGGTGCACCAGTGGGCGAAGAAGTCGGCCATGCCGTAGATGTCCTTGCCGATCCACGGATTGGGGCCGTACTCCCCCGGCAGCGGCTGGACGCTGGCCAGCGCGCGGTCGGTCAACGCGCGGAAGGCCGCGTCCTTTTGGTAAGTGTCGAGCAGTTGGTCGATGGAGGCCTGGCAGGGACTCGGCTCGGTGGCGGTGGCGGCCAGTGCCGACGGGAGCGTCGCCAGCCATCCCGTGGTGGCGAGCAGCAGCGCACCGGCGCCCAGGCGTTTTGATCCTCTCATGGCCGCTATCCTCTTCAAATGGTTGCGTCGTCGGGG
>NZ_BAAHXB010000265.1:0-1191 GCF_054657215.1 Endothiovibrio diazotrophicus | reverse complement strand
GGTGGGTCAATTCTATTGGCCATTGACACACGCCTCCTCTCGGTATCCCGATTGCGCAACAGGTGGAGAGGCAAGACATCCGCCCTCCTCCCCCGCCGCCGCGAGTCGTTCCCGAAAGCCTGCGTGATATGCTGTCCGACAGCCATGATTCACCTCCTTTGTCAGGTGGGTTGTGGTCAGGGGACCGGGTGGCCGCAATCCACCCGGTTGCCCGCTTCAACGCCCTTCCGCCTCTCCCTGAATCCGGTCCCTGTCGGCCACATCCCGTTGCCGACTCTCTTCCAGCCGCCGAAGAACCTCCGAGTTCGAGCTTTTGCGTTTTCAATGGCCCGATGTTTCAGCCACTTCTTCAGCTCATCTGGCAACCGAAAGCTCGTGCGGGCAATTTGCCGACTTGTCTGTATCATTATCGCCCTCGCGCACAGCTACACGGTGTAATGATTTCACGGTGTAGCTAGATCGTCAACCGCTTTTAGTTACACTGTGCAGCCATGAGCAGAGACATTGCCCCCTTTGGCCTCCGGATGCCCCCGGAACTGAAAGAGTCGTTGAAGGAAGAAGCCGACCGAAACGGCCGCTCCCTCAATGCCGAGATCGTCTACCGGCTGGAGATGGCCATGGAATCCTCCCGCTCGGTGGCGATCGCCGCCGACGGCACCGCCCTGGACACCGCACGAGAAACCCTGCTTGCAGGCAAAAAGCTGGCGAAAGACCTGTTGGAATCGCTGGACGCGGGCCTCCAGGTGATGGAGGAGAAGGCCGCCGAGGAACAGGAAACCAAGTAGCCTCTCCGTCGGCACTGCCCCCTTGGACACGAGATTCACCACCCTCCTGGTGAGATATCGAACGCCCCGACCCGACAATCGATGCACTGTGGGCAGAGGATTCCAACAAGCGTTGGGACGCCTATCGGCGAGGCGAGCTGGAAACGATGCCCTACAACGAGGTGATGGAGCGTTACCGGAACCGATGAAGATCGGTTTTCTGAAGCTGGCCCGATTCCGGCCTTGCGGTAGCGTCTGGCGAAAATCCCGACCGCGGATTCTGACGGGGTATCGCGGCCTTCACCCCGGTGCCTCCGTTTGCGTCGGCGCGGTAGCGCCAACCTACAAGTTACGGGCCTCTCCCGAGCACTCGCACCGACGACCCGGGCGAGGGGATCAAGCCGCTTTTCTAGGTTCGATCTTTTCA
>NZ_BAAHXB010000264.1:0-1194 GCF_054657215.1 Endothiovibrio diazotrophicus | reverse complement strand
TTTATGGACGAGCGGGGCTTTATATTCTTTCTTGCAGAAATTATTCAACTCAGAATTGGATTTTTTGGCGCATTATTTCCAGTTCTCAAAGTCAAGCAAATGCTTGGACAAGCCTTTCTCATCTATTTTGTTTTTGCTGTATTCATATAAAGATTCAACCAAGTCTATCAACGGACTCATCTTTGATCTCGGGTCTGGATCATAAAGTGTCCCGCTGACATCCCCATACTTATGCAATCGCATTGAGAAGTTGTATATTGATCCATCGAGGTGTATCGAAGGATTTCTTTCCCTCCTTACGCCAAGCAACGACGTCTTCCATATGCTGGCTATTCTATTTGCATATTCCTTATTTATCGCCCTCGAATATGACTTTGTAATTTTTTTATTGGTTTCGTGATCTTCGCATGAGACCCCCGCCATGCCATCTTGGCAGTCTTCTCTAATCAGCAAAAACACCATGTACCGCTCGCCTATCAGGCGTAGCCCAACCATATACGAAGCCGAAAACGACGGCTCTACCAGCACCCTGAGAACTACATTGTTTGAAAGGCCATCGAAAAATCGATCTCGAAGTTTGCAGGTGTCAGGATCTAGCAACGCTGACTTATCTGGAATCAGGTGTTCTTGGGCATTGATTGTGCTCACTGGAAAGGCTGAGATCAATATCACCAATACTAAAAGCGACAGATGATTGCGATAAATCATACTGGATCCGTTAAGTGCCATCGCATATCGCTCGCTACAACTATGCACATGAACAGCCTATTGAACGATTCGCTCAGGAGGTTCATTCATTCCGTTGTAGTGTATGTTTACACCGCTCGGGGTATTGAGATATACGCCAACGCCTTCGCTATTCGATGTGTTCCTATCGCCTCGTGAAAAGTGCTCGGCATATAGCGGATCCCGACCCATAGGGTGGGTGTGCCAAATGTCCGTGGCTCCAGCCGGTCTAATCTCTTCAAGCCAGCTTCCGGGAATGTTGTTTGGACCTCCCGCAGTAATATTGTATGAGCAAAAATTCCCGTTATCGTAGATCCATCCACCGTATTCGATATCTTGCCCACCGAATTGCCGTGCGTAATTGGCGGCGTCAATTGCTGCTCCATCAGCATTGGGGAAAGGATCTCCTGGTGCCAAACCATATACATCC
The DNA here is from genome assembly GCF_054657215.1 of Endothiovibrio diazotrophicus. Lineage (NCBI taxonomy): Bacteria > Pseudomonadati > Pseudomonadota > Gammaproteobacteria > Chromatiales > Thioalkalispiraceae > Endothiovibrio > Endothiovibrio diazotrophicus. Next base: position 38 of record NZ_BAAHXB010000264.1, on the reverse strand, counting down.
GTGAAGTTCAGCGGGTTGTTGAGTACATAGGTGTAAAG
>NZ_BAAHXB010000263.1:0-1206 GCF_054657215.1 Endothiovibrio diazotrophicus | reverse complement strand
ACCCAGCGGGGCTTTTCGTTTCAATCCTCCTCGACGACGGTCACCACCAAGCATCCGCGCATGACGCGCACCTTCACCGGAGCCCGGATCTCGAAGCCGGCGGCACTGAGCCAGTCGCCGCGCATCTGCAACCAGGGGACGCGGCGCGAGCGGCGCGACGCGCCGCTCTCGGTGGGCGGATACTCGTAGAACTGGGTGCCGACGGTCAGTCGGCGTTCGGCGGGGATTTTTGACGGACGTGAATTGCCCGTAGAATGCTTATCAGCCATGACTGATACCTCGAATATCCGTTGTGGTTAGCTGTCCCCGAGTGTTGGTAGCACTCGGGGATGGCGCCTTCTCTCACGATGCCTGCTGTAGCACGGTATCGATCATCTCCATCACAAACTTCTGCTTGGCGCGAGGCAAAAGGCTTACGCGCTCCATCTGCTGTTGCAGCTTCGGCGTGGGGCCGCGCTTGCCGCCTGTGGCCTTGCCGCTCTCTCCCAGCAATAACGCATCGATTGAGGTAGCCAGCAGCGTGGCCAGAACAGGCAGCGCCGACACCGGGATGCGCCGTCGTCCCACTTCGTAAGAGTTGACCGTTTGCTGGGAGACGCCCAGGGCATCCGCCATTTGTATCTGGGTGATTCCCTGCGCCTTGCGTAACTCCGCCACGCGAGCACCAAGCTCCACAAAGAAAGCACGCTCATCGGATGAAATTGTCATCGCCACAATCTCAGATGGTTCGAGGTGCTTCATAGGGTACTCCTGGATTCCCGGAACGAAGTTGACAATACTCCGAAACGAAGTAGTATGCAAACGAGTTCTTTTACCGTGAAGGGGGTTGACAGGGTTTTCCCGCAACCCCGATCCAGGAGGCAACATGGCACGAATCCCCGATGCAGAACTCGACCGGCTGAAGCGGGAGGTCTCGCTGGTCCGTCTGGTGGAGAGCCAGGGCGTCCCCCTGAAGAAGCACGGCAAGGACTACCTGGGGCTATGCCCTTTCCACGACGACCGCGAGCCGTCGCTGGTCATCTCTCCGGAGAAGAACCTCTGGCACTGCCTGGGGGCCTGCGGCGAGGGGGGCGACGTCATCCAGTGGGTGATGAAGCGCCAGGGAGTGAGTTTCCGTCACGCCGTGGAGCTGCTGAGGACCGGCGAGTTCTCCTCTTTAGCCGCTCACCCCGTCAAGCGAACCACCGTCCCCCAACTGGATTCCCC
>NZ_BAAHXB010000262.1:0-1215 GCF_054657215.1 Endothiovibrio diazotrophicus | reverse complement strand
ACCGTCGGGCACCTCGGCGAGGGTCTCGACGAACACCGCGCCGCGGTCGCGCAGGCACTCCACCACGTAGCGGTTGTGGACCACCTCGTGGCGCACGTAGATGGGCGCGCCGAACAGCTCCAGGGCGCGCTCGACGATGGCGATGGCGCGGTCGACGCCGGCGCAGAAGCCGCGGGGGTTGGCGAGGTCGAGGTCGATGGTCATGGCGGGCGTTCCGGATGGCTCGGGGGGTTCGTTCTGGCCGGGGGGAGTGGGATATAATAGCCGGTTTCCATCACTCCGGCCTGTATCCCCATGTCCCTGTGCTATCTCAACGGCGAACTGCTTCCTATTGAAAATGCGCAAATTTCCGTGCTCGACCGCGGGTTTCTGCTCGGCGACGGCGTGTATGAGGTGATGCCCGCCTACGGCGGCCTGTTCTTCCGTCTCGGCGAGCACTTCGACCGGTTGGAGGCGAGTCTGGGGGAGGTGCGGATCCCCAACCCGATGAGCCGCGAGGAGTGGACCGGCGCGCTCAATGGAATTCTCGACGCTAACGGCGGTGGGGACCAGACCGTCTACCTGCAGATCACCCGCGGCAGCGCGGCGACACGCCTTCCCGGCGGAGGTCCACCCCACCGTGTTCATGATGTGCTCGCCGCTGCCCGAGCCCTCCAGGGAGGTCCACGAGCAGGGGGTGAAGGCGATCTCGCTGCCCGACATCCGCTGGCTGCGCTGCAACATCAAGTCGATCAATCTGCTGCCCAACGTGCTGATGCGCCAGGAGGCGGCCGAGCAGGATGCGGTGGAGGCGCTGCTGGTGCGCGACGGCAAGGTGACCGAGGGGGCCGCCACCAACTTCTTCCTGGTGAAGGACGGAGTGGTGATCACCCCGCCGAAGAGCAACCACCTGCTGCCGGGGATCACCCGCGATCTGGTGCTGGAGCTGGTCCGCGCCGAGGGGGTGGCCAACGAGGAGCGGGAGGTGGCCGAGGCGGAGCTGGCGACGGCCGACGAGCTGTGGATCACCAGTTCGATCAAGGAGATCGCGCCGATCACCTCGCTCAACGGGACGCCGGTGGGCGATGGCAAGCCGGGGCCGATCTACTATCGGATGATCGAGGTCTATCAGCAGTACAAGGCGCTTCTGCGCCGGGGAGAGTGAAGGTGACGGGGGAGAAGAAGCTGCTGGAGTTCCCCTGCCGCTTCCCGATCAAGGCGATGGGTCGCAGCGGG
>NZ_BAAHXB010000261.1:0-1221 GCF_054657215.1 Endothiovibrio diazotrophicus | reverse complement strand
GCCGACTTTCACGAACTGGTAGCGCCCCTGCCCGAGGCGTTGCGCCCCTTCGTGCCGCACTTTCGCTACGCACTACACGACATCTCGTCCCACAGCGAGACCGAGATTCGCGGCGAGGTGCTCACCCGGCTGGTACAACTGGCGCTACGCCACATCTACAGCGATCGACCGGCGGAACGGTTGGCGGAATTGGTCGCGCTGATGGTGGAGGTGTTGGAGAGCGAAGGCGCACCGGCGATCCTGGAGTCGCTGTTGCGCTACTATGTGAAGGGCACGCAGACCCTCGAAGAGGGGGACGTGCGCGAAGTACTGGAGAGGGCCCCACGGGGAGGAGAGCTGATGCAGACGTTCATCGACCGGTATATCGAGCAAGGGCAACAGGTGGGACGCAAAGAGGGGCGCGAAGAGGGGCGCATGGAGGGGCGCCATGAAGGTCAGGCGCTGGTTCTCCTGCGCCTGATTGAGCTCAAGTTTGGAGCCCCCAGGAACGCCATTGTAGCGCGAATCGAAGCGGCCGACGACGAGACGCTGCTGCGCTGGTCCGAGCGGATCCTTACGGCCGAGGCGATCGAGCAGGTCTTCCAATAGGGGGGAATCCCCGATTCCCATCCGGGCGTAGATGGGCATCCTTTTCGTGGCGATCACCCACAACGCCGGCGGCATCGCCGATACACCCACGCCCTGGCCGGCGCGGGCGGCACGGCGCCCAACTTCTCGCTGGACAACCACATGGTGATCATCGGCCTGTTCATCGGCGGCCTGGTCCCCTACCTCTTCGGCGCCATGGCTATGGAGGAGGTAGGACGCGCCGTCGGCAACGCTGATCTGATCAATACGACAAGAACCAAGAAGGGGACTTAATGCCCCTTCTCTTCGGCCGGCTCTTTGAGCCAACCTTTCGGGGACGACGACGACATTGCCATTCCCCCTCCGGGGGGATAGGGTTCCTCCATGTCCACGGCACCCACCCCTCATGACGACTTCTTCCGCGAGAGCTTCGGCCGAAAAGAGATCGCGGAGGATTTTCTACGTCAGCAACTGCCGACGGAGCTGTTGGCGGAGATGGACCTGAGTACCCTGCGTATCGGCAAGGACAGCTACGTATCCAAGGAGCTGCGCAAGAGCTATTCGGACCTGGTCTACTCGGTGCGGTTGCGCGACGGCGAGCTGCGGGTCTATCTGCTGTTCGAGCACAAGAGCACCCCGGATCCCTGGGTGCTA
>NZ_BAAHXB010000260.1:0-1223 GCF_054657215.1 Endothiovibrio diazotrophicus | reverse complement strand
GCCGTCGGGCACCTCGGCGAGGGTCTCGACGAACACCGCGCCGCGATTGCGCAGGCACTCCACCACGTAGCGGTTGTGGACCACCTCGTGGCGCACGTAGATGGGCGCGCCGAACAGCTCCAGGGCGCGCTCGACGGTGGCGATGGCGCGGTCGACGCCGGCGCAGAAGCCGCGGGGGTTGGCGAGGTCGAGGTCGATGGTCATGGCGGGCGTTCCGGATGGCTCGGGGGGTTCGTTCTGGCCGGGGGGAGTGCGATATAATAACCGGTTTCCACCACACCGGCCGAACGCCCCATGTCCCTCTGCTACCTCAACGGCGAACAGCTCCCCCTCGATCAAGCGAAAGTCTCGGTCCTCGACCGCGGCTTCCTACTCGGCGACGGGGTCTACGAGGTGATCCCCGCCTACGGCGGTCACCTGTTCCGTCTAACCGAACACCTCACCCGCCTCCAGTCGAGCCTCGACGGGGTACGCATCCCCAACCCGCTGAGCGACGAGCAGTGGGCAGCGGCGCTCGAGGCGGTGCTGGGCGCCAACGGCGGCGGTGACCAGTCGGTCTACCTCCAGGTCTCCCGCGGCCCGGCGGCCAAGCGTGATCACGCCTTTCCGCAAGAGGTCCACCCGACGGTCTTCATCATGAGCGCGCCGTTGAGCGTCCCGCCGGCCGAGCAGCGCGAACGAGGGATCGAGGTCGTCACCCTCGAGGACAACCGCTGGTTGCGCTGCAATCTGAAAACCATCGCCTTGCTGCCCAACGTGCTGCTGCGCCAAGAGGCCCTCGACCAGGAGGCCCAGGAGGCGATCCTGGTGCGCGACGGCTTCGCCACCGAGGGGGCCGCCACCAACTTCCTGCTGGTCAAGGGGGGGGTGATCGTCACCCCGCCGAAGGACCACCAGCTGTTGCCGGGGGTGACTCGCGACCTGGTGCTGGAGCTGGCCCGCGCCGCAGGGCTCCCCTGCGAGGAGCGCGCGGTGGCCGAGGCGGAGCTGAAGACGGCCGACGAGCTGTGGATCACCAGTTCGACCAAGGAGATCTTGCCGGTGACCCGCCTCGACGGGCAGCCGGTGGGCGATGGCGCGCCGGGGCCGCTCTACCAGCAGATGATCGAGGTCTATCAGACCTACAAGGCGCAGCTGCGCCGGGGGGCATGAAGGTGGCGGGCGAGAAGAAACTGCTGGAGTTCCCCTGCCACTTCCCGATCAAGGCGATGGGTCGCAACGGA
>NZ_BAAHXB010000259.1:0-1230 GCF_054657215.1 Endothiovibrio diazotrophicus | reverse complement strand
GCCGCTGGCGCTCCTCGTTGACGAACAGCGAGGCGATGCAGACGTCGTTGCCCTGGCGCAGCTCCGAGAGGATGCGGCTGAGGTTGGCCACCCGCACGGCGTGCTCATACTCCGGCAGATGGTCGATCAGCAGTTGCAGGATGTTGTCCATGTACCCCGCGCCGGCCTGGGGACCGGAGACGATGTACATCGGCGGGTAGTCGAAGCGCAGCCAGTCGATGCGCTCCGCGCCCGAAGCGGCGGCGCCCGGGCCGGTGAACAACAGCAACAGCAGCACGCGCGGCAGGTGACGGATGGATGTCGGGCCCATGGCTCCCCCGGTAGCGGGTATCGATGGCACCTTGCGCGCGTCCGCGCCGATCCGCTCCGATCGGCAGGCGGCGAACCGCCCCGCGGGACGCGCCCCGGGGACCTCATGGAACCGGCAAGGGCGTGGATTGGGGGCAATCTACCGGTAAGCGGGCGCCAGGGGTAGCCCCGCGGGGGGTGGCAGACAACGACCCATTCAGCAAAAAGCGACCATCGCTCCGCACCGGCTACGGGCCCCGGAAGGGTACCACCGCCGATCGCCGGCCACGGGGCGCCAACATCCGGGATATTGGCGGAACCTCTTGCAACCTGTTGAATCCTCCCTGGTATTCAAAAAAATGGCGAGCTGAAGTACGCAACTGCATAGATGTCGCGTTCACCGAAAATCTGTTCTGGCAAGTCAAGGAGGAAAACGCAACTCCGCATTGGGAGTTGCTGCCGTCGAATCTACGGGACCTCCATGTCGGCTTTCATGGAAGAACTCCGCTCAGGAGGCTATCGGACTATGGGGGATACGCAGGCGTTCAGGTTTTGATCGACGGGTTATGATGGATGTCCCGGTAAACGTACGCCGACGCAAACGGAGGCAGCGGAGCGAAGGCCACGATACCCCCTCAGAATCTACCGCCGCCGCCTCCGCCTCCGCTACCCACCATCGCAAAAACCGGACCCCAACCCCTCGACCTCGTCGACGGAGAGCCCGGTGATCTCCGCACCTCCTCCGCCGCCATCCCCTTGGCCAACAGCGTGCCGGCAATCTTGCGGGCCCGAGCGGTCTCCCGCTTCAGCCCCTCCGCCAAACCGCGCTCCAACCCCTCGGAGACCCCGGTCTCCCGCTGCTCCGCCGCCACCAACCGCCCCCACCGCTCCATCGCCGCCCGATCCTCCACCTCCGGCAACGGCGGCAACTCCGGCGCCTCG
>NZ_BAAHXB010000258.1:0-1240 GCF_054657215.1 Endothiovibrio diazotrophicus | reverse complement strand
CGTAGAACTTTCCCGCCAGGTAGATCAGCTCCTGCATGACCATACGCAAGCACCGACGCTTGGCCGAAGGCGCACCGGGGCGTGCTCACCACGGAGCTGCAGGGAGCTGCAGGGACACCCAACGCAACGGACAGAGGGTAGAGCTACAGGGACACCCACCACAACGCCAACCAAAGGCGGCGAGTTTTTTTGCTTTGGGTGTCCCATCTATCTTGTCCCTGATGCGATGCACTGGGCAGCTTCCACGGGGCGGTGCCGAAAAGGTGGACACGGTTAGGGTACCAACGGTTTTCTGGGGCGCCGATGGCGCCAGGGGCTGGGATGCCGCCCCTCCTTGAGAGGACGGGTCGGAGCCTTGAACCTGATGGGTGACTGGTGCGGATCAGCGTGCTGAGGCCGCAACCGACCGAAACGAAAACTCGGGCGCGCGATCGGGAAAGCTCATCGCCGAGCGGCTGCGACCACGGGTGCCCGGAGGGAACCCAAGAGGCATTCGTGCCCTTGACAGGGCCGGCTACTGGGTGACCCCCTGGCCCCATGCCCATGACCGTACAGCGGGGGACGGCATAATGGCAATAGCTCGATGAACGATTATGGCAATACATTGCAGAAAATAAGCTTGGAAATACGGTGAATCAATAATTTACGAGTGAATCTTTCTCGAATTCCTGCTATTTTTGGGCAGTGGCTGTTGAATGTGGGTTAAGAGAAGCCTCTAACCCTACTCTCGTGGAACTGGCGGTGGCGGGCGGGGCGAGCGCCCTCATCACCGGTGACCAAGACCTGCTCGCCCTCCACCCCTTCAGGGGGATTCCGATTGTCACCCCCGCCGATTTCCTCGCGCAGCATCCTGATTGAACGTCCGGCTGATGGCGCCCACCGAAACTTTTCCGTCCGAATCCTAGGTCGTTGAAGATACGGGAGATTTTTGGCGGATCGTCAGGCGAAACAGGAAGCTTTCGCCTGCTCTTCGCGATGGGTGTCCTGCTAATTCCTCCTTTTTTGATGATTAAAGTTGAAATGCAAAAGGAAAGACTTGACCCCACGGCCTCCGGCGGCATAGAAGTCGCAGACGAGAAAGCCGTCGAAGACCTCGCCGAGTACACGGGCGACGACCGCGGAGCTGCGGTGGGGATCGATGAGGAAATAGCATAGGAAGGTGGTGCAGAAGCCCCATAGCCAGTAGGTGACGCCGTTGACGCGCCAACTGGTCTCGTCGGCATGGAGTACCGCGGCGCTA
>NZ_BAAHXB010000257.1:0-1258 GCF_054657215.1 Endothiovibrio diazotrophicus | reverse complement strand
ACGCTGAGCACAGCGAACTAGCAGGCGGGCCGCGCATACGGCCGAAAAGTGACGAGGAAGGACGCGAAGGAGCGGAGGGAGAGAGGGGGGATGTAAGTAGGGAGGGAAAACAAGACAGGGGGAGGGGGGGCGTGGTGGGGGGAGGGGAGGGGTAAAGAGGGGGAAGGGGCGGGGGGAGGGCGGTGCACTACATGCAACAAAGCGAGAACTGTCCCTATTCCACAAGAACTGTTCCTATCCCACACATAAGGGGAAAAGACCACGAGTCCGCAAGGTAATCAAAGCCTACAAATCCGGTATGGCACGGACGAAAAAGGTCATGCGTTCCATTGAGCGGCTAATGAAACGCAAAGAGGGTTTGGGGTCCTGATTTATCAAAATATTGACGGCGCCCTATTTGGGACAATCTATTATTATGCTACCCTTATGCAACGATAAGGCTGACATTCAAACTAGTGCAACAAGACGATAACCAATGAAATATGATGTTTTCATTAGTCACGCAAGTGAGGACAAAGAAGATTTTGTCCGCCCCCTTGCAACCGAATTACAAAGACTTGGAATTACCGTTTGGCTCGACGACTTTGTGCTGGAAATTGGAGATAGTTTGTCTGAATCTATCGAAGCTGGTTTGCGCGACTCATCATTCGGCTTGGTAGTGCTAAGTAAGTATTTTTTCTTGAAAAATTGGACAAAACACGAGCTAAGATCACTAACCCAGAAACACAACGAGAAGAGGCGGTCCATCTTGCCAATTTGGCATGGCGTGTCGAAAACCAACGTTTTTGATTTTTCGCCAGCCCTATCAGATCTTGTTGCCTTAAATAGCGCGGAGGGAATCGATCGAATCGCAAACAAGATACACAAAGCTGTCTCTGACAGAAGATCAGATCCCAAAACTTCCGCTTCTTTCTCGAAACGAGCACTCATCCCATCAGAAACTGAGCACAGCCAATCCACAACCGCTATCCCTCCGTCCCCACTCCTATCACTCGCACTCGGATACCGACGCTGGAATCAACTAGAGCTCAATGCAGAACGAATTGCCAAGCAACCAGGCCCAGTTCTAATTACGGGTGAGTCGGGAACGGGCAAGAGCACTCTAGCCCGATGGATTCACAAACACTCCCCATACTCTGACATGACATCAGTTTATGTAGGTTGCGGCGAATTTAATATCACCACAGTAGATGCAGTTCTTTTTGGCCACAGCGATCAAGCTTTCACTGGCGCCCGACGAGCACAAGAAGGAATTTTT
>NZ_BAAHXB010000256.1:0-1277 GCF_054657215.1 Endothiovibrio diazotrophicus | reverse complement strand
GCGATGGGCGGGTCGCCGGGCACGGCCCCGGCGGCGACGGCCTCGGCGATGGCCAGGCGGACCGAGAGGGCGGGGTTGGCCTCCTTGATGGCGATGAGGCGCTCGGCGATCTCGGGGGCGAGCGAGCGGGGGCGGCCGCGATCGGCGCGGGGCTTGGGCATCAAGGCCTCGAAGCCGCCGTGGTTGCGGTAGCGCTTGATCCAGTCGCGCAGGGTCTCGGCGGCAACGCGGGTGCGCTCGGAGCCGGGGATGCGGTAGGTCTGTGCGGCCTTTGCTTCCAGGCGCTGCATCAGCCCCGGCGCGCCGGGAGGGAGTTGCAGGAACTCGGCGATCAGGCCGTAGCGGAACAGGGCGATCTCGTGGCGTAGATCGTCGGGGGGGGATTTGCGGTCACTCATGGGACGGCTCCTCGTGTGGGTTTGCGCCGAATCGGCGATCGAGGAGGCTAGGTCGATGTGGGTGGCGGGTCCGCCCCCGTCGAGTGTTGGATCGGGAGAAGCGGTTCACCGGCGCGGCGGGGCGGTGGGAGAAATCCCAAGGGAGGGGGCAACACATGGAGATAGGCGGCGGCGATCTCGCGCAATTGCGCCAGCAGCCCGAAGCCGATGCCGAGGGCCTGGCGAAAGTCGTGGAGGGTAGGCAGAGAAGCCGCGAAGGTCTCGGGAAACAGCCCCTTGATCCGATGCAGGGCGCGATGGATCGGCGGGCAGCGGCGATCGATCCAGCGCAGCGCTCCCGGCAACTCGATCTCGGTGCGCAGCGCGTCGGCGGCGGCCTCGCGACTCACCGCCTGTTCGACGCTCTCCACGGCCTGCTCGACCTCCGCAAGGGTCCCGGACAGACGAGCCGCCAGGCAGTCGGGCAACAATGAGAAGGTGCAGTGCCCCTCGGGGCAATACCAACGGGCGATCCGCGCGCCGGGGGGCGAGGCGCGACCATAGGTCCCGTGGCGAGCGAAGCCGCAACCGCCGTGAGGGTGGAGCGGGCAACGCTCCAGAGTTGCCTCCAGCCATGCCGATTGCGTAACGTATTGCTCGCCGGTGAGGTCCGTTTTGAACCGTAACTGCACCGGCCACTGGCCCGCACGGGTGCAACCGTGGCGGGCCTACTTCGTTATGGGGGACCCGGAGTATCCACGACCTGGCCCTGCCGGTGAAGTCCGCAGGGAAATTCGCTCCCCCACCATCGCGCGTTTTCTCACCACCACTCCTGTTCGGGCCAGGAATCAATCCGGGAAAAAACAGGTGGTGGTCAGCGGTTTAGGGTGACAGACAACA
>NZ_BAAHXB010000255.1:0-1278 GCF_054657215.1 Endothiovibrio diazotrophicus | reverse complement strand
GCAACAACCTGCGGGAGTTCGCGCGGGTCCCCGGCCTGCTGACCGAGAACTGGCTGTAGCCGAAAAATGGTTCCATCCGTAGGGTGGATCCACCCTACGAGGCCTACCCGATATCAACCGGCCAGCGGGCCTTCCAGGCGGCCGTCGGCGGTGACCCGCAGATGGGGCAGGCCGAGGTCGTCGAGGAACGTGCGGCCGGCGTCGTTGCCCTTGAGCAGGGCGATGGTGGAGGCGCTGCCGGCGATCAGGCAGGCGTCGGCGAGCACGGTGACCGCCTGCATCGGCCGCTCCACCGGCCAGCCGGTGGCGGGGTCGAGGAGGTGGCTGTAGCGCCGCCCGTCCACCTCCAGGTAGCGCTCGTAGTCGCCGCTGCTGGCGAGGCCGCCGCGGCGCAGGGCGACGCTGGCGATGCAGCCGTCGGGACGGCGGGGGTGGCGGATGCCCACCGCCCACGGGGTGCCGTCGGGGCGCGGGCCGAGGGCGTGGAGGTCGCCGCCGAGGTTGATCAGGCCGTGTTCGATCCCCAGCCCACGACAGACCGCTGCCGCGCGATCGGCGGCGTACTCCTTGACCACCCCGCCGAGATCGATCTCCATCCCCGGCCGCGGCAGCCGCAACCACGGCCGTTGCCACTCCACCTCGCCCCAGCCCACCAGCGGGCGCAGCGCTTCCACCGCGCTGGGGGCAGGCAGTCGGCCGCTGCGGAAGTTCCAGGCGCGGCGCAACACCCCGGAGGTGACGTCGAAAAGCCCGCCGCTCTCGGCGAAACAGACCGCGGCGTAGTCGATCAGCGCGGCGCTCTCCTCGTCCAGCTCCACCGCGGCACCACCCGCGGCGCGGTTGATCGCCGCCACCACGCTGTCGTCGCGATAGCGCGAGTAGCGCCGCTCCAGCCGCCGCACCTCCGCGTCGGCCGCCTCGGCGGCGGCCCGCGCGGCGCGTTCGTCCCCGGCGGCGTGGAGCTGCACCTCGTTGGCGCAGCCCATGGCATTGAAGGTGTGGATCAACATGGTGGGGCCGTCCATTCGATGGACATCGAACGATGGATAAGAGCAAAACGATAACGCACCTGCGGCCGACGCCGTAGGTTGGCGCTACCGCGCCGACGCGAACGGAGGCACCGCGCCTTGAGCGCTTCCGCAGGTCCTTCCGAACGGGACGTTCCGTTCGGAAGGATCGGCATGGCCGTAACCCCGCTGCTTGCGCTGCCTCTTACCCACAAATCGGCCATCAGCACCCCCCGGAAGTGCCAGGCCAAGGCGCGGTGCGCAGCCAATG
>NZ_BAAHXB010000254.1:0-1283 GCF_054657215.1 Endothiovibrio diazotrophicus | reverse complement strand
AAACGGAACTGCCGAGGTGTCCGTCGGCAATCGCGGCCTAAGGGTCGCTCCTACAGTCATCCGTCTTCGCTGTGCCTCTGCGTCCTCCGCGTTGAACAGCCCAAGTATGAAAGTCGTGTGTGCGAAGGTGCCGCCAAATGAGTGAACTGCCCATCGAGGATTACGCGCTGCTCTCCGACGAGGAGTGCGACCAGCGGATCGTCGCCGCCAAGGCGGCGCTCGGCGAGCGGGTGGTGATCCTCGGTCACCACTACCAGCGCGACGAGGTGTTCAAGTACGCCGACTTCGCCGGCGACTCGCTCAAGCTCTCCCGCCAGGCGGCCCGGTCGAAGGCGGAGTACATCGTTTTCTGCGGCGTCCACTTCATGGCCGAGGTGGCCGACATCCTCTCGCGCCCCGATCAGGTCGCGATCCTCCCCGATCTGGCCGCCGGCTGCTCGATGGCCGATATGGCCAATCTGGCGAAGGTGGAGCGGGCGTGGCGGGAGCTTTCCGAAATACTCGACCCCGATCTGGCCGTTACTCCGGTCACCTACATCAACTCGGCGGCCGACCTGAAGGCCTTCTGCGGCCGGCACGGCGGCATCGTCTGCACCTCGTCGAATGCGGGCAAGGTGCTGGAGTGGTCCTTCTCCCAGCGCGAGAAGGTGCTCTTCTTCCCCGACCAGCACCTCGGCCGCAATACCGGCCACCGCATGGGCATCCCGCTCGACGAGATGGTGGTGTGGGACTTCGAGCAGCCCCTCGGCGGGCTCACCCGCGAGCAGATCGAGAAGGCCAAGATCATCCTCTGGAACGGCTTCTGCTCGGTTCACCAGATGTTCCAGCCCGAGCACATCGACGCCTTCCGCGAGAAGTACCCGGAGGCGAAGGTGGTCTCCCACCCCGAATCGCCCTTCGAGGTGTGCGAGAAGTCCGATGCGGTGGGCTCCACCGAGATGATCATCAAGACCGTCGCCGACTCCGCTCCCGGCACGCGCTGGCTGATCGGCACCGAGCTCAACCTGGTCAACCGCCTCCACGAGCAGTTCAAGGGGGAGGGGAAGTCCTGCCACTTCATGTCGCCGATGGTCTGCATGTGCTCCACCATGTTTCGCATCGATCCTCAGCACCTGTTGTGGGTGCTGGAGAACCTGGTGGCGGGGAACGTGGTCAACCGCATTACGGTGGCCCCGGAAGAGGCGGAGCAGGCGCGTCGTTCCCTGGAACGGATGCTGGAGGTGTCGCCTTAGGGCCCGCGAAAGAATAACTTCCTGTTTTGGGGCGTCGAGACGCCCGTCCGG
>NZ_BAAHXB010000253.1:0-1345 GCF_054657215.1 Endothiovibrio diazotrophicus | reverse complement strand
ATACCACCACACCCCTCATCGCGGCCTCAACGGCGACACCCCGCTGGAGCAGTGGGCGCGCACCGCCGACCGGCTGCGCTTTCTCGACCCCGAGGTCGATCTCGACGACCTGTTCCTCTTCGAGGCGGTGCGCAAGGTCCAAAAAGACCGCACCGTCAGCCTCGATGGCCGCGCCTACGAGGTCGAGGCCGCACTCATCGGCGAGAACGTCACCCTGCGCTACGACCCCCACACCGTCGAACGCACCCTCCAGGTCTGGCACGACGGGAAATTTATCGCCCCGGCCAAGCCCGTCGATCTCTACGCCAATTGCTTCGTCAAACGCAACCGCGCCTCCTCCCAGCTCACCACCGAGCAACCCCCACCCGAGCCGACCCCGACGCGCTTGCAGCTCCACCGCAAACCCCGTCCTTGAGGAGCGTTGAGATGTACCAAAAACACTTTGCCTTGAACCGTTATCCCTTCGAACACAGCCTCTCGCCCGATCAGCTGTTCGAATCCAATACCCTGATGGAGGCCCGTGCCCGGCTCGATCACCTGCTTCAACTGCGCGGCATCGGCCTGATCACCGGCGAGGCCGGCTCCGGCAAGACCACCGCCTGTCGCCAACTCACCGAATCCCTCCATCCGGGACTCTATCGCGTCTTCTACGTCCCGCTCTCTACCGGCAACGTCATGGATATGTACAAGTCCATCGCCTGGGAACTGGGACTGCCCACCGAGCGCAACCGCGCCGCCGCCTTTCGCCAGATCCGCACCGAGGTCTCCCGCCTCACCCTGGAGGCGAAACAACGACCGGTGCTCATCATCGACGAGGCGCACCACCTGCGAAACGACGTGCTCGAAGACCTGCGTCTGCTGACCAACTACGCGATGGATTCCGACAACCGCCTCTGCCTGATCCTGGTGGGACTGACCGAACTGCGCCGGCGCCTCTCCATGGCCGTCCACGAGTCGCTCTCGCAGCGCATCGTCGTGCGTCACCACCTCGGCGGCCTCAGCCGCGAAGAGCTCGGCGACTACCTCCGCCACCGTCTGCGCCTGGCCGGTTGCGAACTCCCCCTGTTCGAGCCGCCCACCATCGAGGCACTGTTCCAGGCCACCAACGGCATGCCCCGCAAGGTCAACCGCCTCGCCCACTACGCCCTGACCAGTGCCGCGTTGGCCAACGCGCGAACGGTCACCGATGAGCACATGCAAGCAGCACTCGCCGAGTTCGACCGTTAAACCATCCCTGCCTGTCGCTCCTCCTCCCCCCAGAAAAAGGGGGTGGGGGAGATCCCCCCCTCTCATCTCCCTCTATCCCACCTTCCAGGAATCATTCACTCGGGGATCAATCCGAGAA
>NZ_BAAHXB010000252.1:0-1378 GCF_054657215.1 Endothiovibrio diazotrophicus | reverse complement strand
CATCGAACCGCCATTCGGTGACCGTCGGCGACGGCACCTGCTCCTACGGCATCGGTGTGTCGTTTTCAGTCAAGACTACCCGGTGTATGGCTGGAACAGCGCCAGAGACGGTCTCGATGGCGTCGATACCGGTTCGCACTCAGTCAGTCTGGGCGCGGTGCAGGAGCACAATGGCCACCACTAGGAGCCTGTCGGACTATGGATGAATCGGCCGCGAAAGCGGGAGGGCGGCCCTGCCCTTTTCCGAAAATCCTCGTCAAATAGCTCACTATTCTCCTCGAATTTTCGAAAAATTGGGGCCGCCCTCCTGCCCTCCCGCGACTCGATCCCCCATAGTCCGACAGGCTCCTAGTAGTCTGTCAATAAAGTATTGACGGATTCGGCGGGCCGGGGATAACCATGGCTTTATCATGGAGTTTGCGTCGCCGCCGCAGGAGTAGGAAGCCCATCGATCGCCTTGCCGATTTGTCGCCTGCCCGACATCTCTGCCACCGCCCATGGGCGATGATATTTGCGTAGCTTTAATTTATGATGAATCGGCGCACGGCGTTCCCTGTCGGGTGATGTGGCTAAGGCTGTCATCAGGCGCATCTATATTGTATTTATTTATTGTTATCATATTTATATTAATTTTATTTTGTGAATTATTCCGTTTGTTATTCCGCGTCGAACGCAATGCGGAAGTGGATTTTCCGGAAGTAGATGAGTTTCGGGCAAGAAGAATCACGTAATAGATACACTAAGGATGGCGTGATGGCGACACTAAAAAATATAACAAGCGGGGATCAGGTGGTTTTACGGACGTGGCATGTGGTCGGGCGCAACCGGGCGGACGTCCACCTATACGTTGGTGATAGTGATATTTCCCGGCACCACGCCTATCTGTTCTGGCAGGATCAAACGTGGTTGTTGCGCGACGTCAGCAGCAACGGTGTCTGGTTGAGCGGGCAGCGGGTCAACCCGGCACAAGCGGTAGTGATCCATCCCGGCGATGAAATACGCTTCGGTGGGAAGGAGTACAATACCTGGGTCGTGCTGGATGCGGCCGCGCCACAGAGCTCCCTGGTGCCGATATCCCACGACGGCCCCGACATTCCATTGGGTCCGTACAACGCCCTGCCGGCCGAGCATCCGATTCTTGAGGTTATACGGGAGGACTCCGGCCGGTGGTTCCTGCGCCGGGACGGCCGGCTGACGGAGCTCAACGACGGCCAGCTCGTCGAGTTCGGGGGTGAAACCTGGCAAGCGAATCTGGTGGCCGACGGCGACGATGGCAAGTCCACGGAAAAGAGGCTCTATTGACGTTTCAGTGGGTGAAATACCCGCTTTCCGTCAGCAAGTTGGGCATTGACGAGGGTGGCATAAGGGAGGGGGGGGT
>NZ_BAAHXB010000251.1:0-1454 GCF_054657215.1 Endothiovibrio diazotrophicus | reverse complement strand
TCGCCAGACGAAAGGGGCGGGAACGGATAGGCTGATGCTACGGTGATGGTGAGCCTGCTCTCTACTCTACCCCGGATCGCAGACCCCCGGATCGCACTTGGGTGACCTCCTTGGGCGCATGACCCCCTTGGGCGCAGTGGGCGCAGAAATCGTTCCATTGTGTCCTATTCGATATCCAGGCCCTTGGCGATCGTTGAAATCCCAATGTGACCCGATATCTCCGCCGTGATCAAGATCAGGGTGTATGCTTTCTGGGCCATTCGGATTTTTGTATCCCCCTTTGTCATTCGCGCACTGCCAGGGGTTTGGGGGGCAAAGATCCACTCGCTGCGTCGAGGAATCTAACCAAAAATCATCCGCTCCACGGGGTGGATTTACTTTCCCGTTTACTCGCAATAAACATCAAATGAGAGGCTTATGTGAAGGTCGGACGTGTCCTTTAGAAGTTTCCAGTGGAACAGGTCGCCTGTATTTGTTTTTGCGTACCAACCAATAAAATATTCTATTTCGCCACCATCTTTCGTTAGTTTTTGTAAGAAATCTGTTTTTATTGATAATTTTTTAT
Organism: Endothiovibrio diazotrophicus; assembly: GCF_054657215.1. NCBI lineage: Bacteria > Pseudomonadati > Pseudomonadota > Gammaproteobacteria > Chromatiales > Thioalkalispiraceae > Endothiovibrio > Endothiovibrio diazotrophicus. The sequence goes on along the minus strand of NZ_BAAHXB010000251.1, from coordinate 889 downwards.
TTTGAGTTTCGATGATTTCTTGCAAGCAGGCTCTTTCATCGTAATCAATTCTAAATACGCAATATGTGTGATCGTATGTTCCGTTAAGTTTCCTTCCTTTTGGTGATCTTTTCTGGTCACCTGCTTTCCAATGAATGTCAGCATTCATTTCTAGTTGGCGGCAAATTTCAACAGGATCCATGCTTGGATGTCTAATTCGTATGGATATATCAAATCTGTAGTTGGTTGTGGTCATGGTTACGGTAGATAATCGCTTAGAGGTCCGTTGTTTTCGGCATTTCCGTCCCAGTCGCTGGTGATGACGTCTCCACTTGGAGTTATTCCTGTCCAATCCCTTGGGCCAGCGCCAACGCCTTCCTTTATCTTGTGAATATCATCCTTGCTTAGTCCCGATTTATCAATTGGTTTGGTGCCGTTGGGACAGTTTTTGGGCTTTGATTCTCGGCTTTTCTCAATTAGGTAGGGGTTGCTAGGATTCCGAATATCAGTGCTTCTAGAATTCTGCCAAAGTGAAGCAAGAGCGCCGGCAACTGCTAAGTCAGCCAGTCCTGTAGCTATGCTTGGGCCAAAGAAAACAACAAAAATAAACTTTCCGTTTGCATTAACAAAGTTTATTGGGTTGCTTAGAGCGTAGCTGTAAAGGTTAGAATCACCTCCTTTAAATCGAATCGGGTCTTTGGCTGTCCACCTCCCCGTCTCGGGATCGTAATCCCGAGCCCCAAACCGCACCAGCCCTGTATCCCGATCCCACACCCCCCCGGCAAATCCGAACGGCTGAAACCCCGGATTGCTATCCTCAATCACCCGCCCGAACTCATCGTACTCCATCCGCTGCACCACCGCATCGGTAGCGCTATCGACCACCAACCGCGGACTGCCGAGGTGGTCG
>NZ_BAAHXB010000250.1:0-1458 GCF_054657215.1 Endothiovibrio diazotrophicus | reverse complement strand
GCATAAATGCTGATGAAGGGAGATAGAGAGGCAGTAATGACTCTGCATGGGATTACGCGATGTCAACATTCTTGAATGCATACCGCATCATACCAATTCATAACAGCGATCATTTCGAGGACTTTTGTTGCGAAGTAGCGAGGGACTGGTTTGGCGATTTCGCTGCACAACGCTATGGCCGCAGTGGACAAAAGCAAGGTGGGATTGACATTAATACCACCAACCGTGAAATAACAGCTACCAATAATAGAGGCGATTCCCAAAAGGTTGTTATTCAATGCAAGTATAAAAAAGACCCAAACAACGTCAGACCTGCTGAAGCTATCAGAGAACTAAAGCAAGACTTGAAATCGGCAATAGCTTCCCATCAATTTGATGTGTTCATCTATGCCTCTACTTTGAAACCTGACACTGAATTGCAGGATAATGCCGAAAAATTGTCCCGCACTTACAATAAAATTGTGCAAATCTGGTTTTGGGACAACCTCGAAAAAGCTGTGCGTACCTATCCACGCCTACAGCGGATGTATGCTGAGGGTAGTATCAGTAGCGGAGTCCAACTACTCCACCCCGACTTCCTAAAAAGCTTGGAAAGCAGGATGGCCGACCCTTTTCAGTTTTACACTGCTAAAGTGAACGGTGACTGGCAGTGGTTGGGCGTATGGCACGGTTTAGCCGCTCAACGGAATTGTCGTTCAGACATTGAAGACATGCTTGATAACTTGTTTGCAAAGCCTTTTTTGGATAAAAAAATAGCTGCCGTAGTGTATGGCGAAGGCGGCAGTGGCAAGTCTACATTGCTGCGCCAGTTAGCCATTGACCGTGCCAAAAAGGGTTATATCTGCTGGTGGGTGGAAAACATGGATAGCTTCATCAATCATGACGCAAAGTCTATCAGTGAAAACAGCCAACTGCGCCATCTCGTCTTCATGGAAGACTGGTACCGTAACATGAAAGAGAAAAGCGGTACGGACTTCTTCACTTGGCTTAACGACCAGCGCAACGTGCTCGTGCTCATCGGCGACCGCAGCTTCCAGTCTTCCGTCTATGGCAGTTACTGCTACCACGATTCAAAATACCAACTACTGCCCAGTGAAAATCGGAACGTACTCAAACATATCGCCACGTCATTTACGGACTACCATGGAATCCTTGACGAATTGGATGCACTGCCAACGCTGCTCGACCATGCTGCTCTTTTCATGATTCTGTTCGTGGCGGCTACCATGTTAAATGAGCGGGACAAATATACCGATATTGACCTAAAGGATGGCGTATTGACCTCTTTCCAAAATATTATCGCCAGTAAACTGTTGGCACTGGAAGAGGACGAACGCCATCATGGACTTGGCAAAGCACTGCACCTGATAGCCAGCATCTATGCTTCCAAGAGTATGGGCTATACCATTTTCCCAGAAGATTTCTTCCTGAAAGCCGCTGCCCATTTGGGAAAAAATG
>NZ_BAAHXB010000249.1:0-1490 GCF_054657215.1 Endothiovibrio diazotrophicus | reverse complement strand
GGTCGAAGGGCCAGCGCAGCGCCGCCTCTTCGACGGTGGCGGCGCCGGCGTCGAGCACCCCGACACCTGCGGGCAACGCCAGGGTGGCGACACCAGGGGTGGCGATCCCCTGGTTGACCAGGGTGAGGCGCATCGGCAATACGCCGTCCGCCATGGGAGAAACACCCTCCGGGCTCACTTCGGCCAGGGCCCCCACCAACAGCTCTCCCCAAGGAGTGGAGAGTACGGGCCGATCGCTCTCCGCCGCTGCGGTCGCCTCGGCGAGGAGATCGAAGGCGATATAGACCGCCTTGCCCCGACCATAGATACGGTGGGTCATGGCCGGCTCACCGCCAGGGGCGAAACGGGCCAGCACCACCCCCTCGGCGTCGCGCACGCGAACGACCCTGCGGGGACCGACGAAGGGATATCCATCTTCCCCCGTCAGGACCACCCCGTCGCGCTCCGCTACACCGCTGACGGCGACGCCCAGGGGCTTGTCGAGGAACGCATTACGCCGGTCGTGGTCACCGGCCACCACCAACCCTTCTCCTCGATAGACCGCCTCGCGCAGCCCCTTCTGGGCCGCTACCGGCAGGTGAACCGTCTCACTCGCCAGGAGGTAGAGACTATAGGCTCCGCTCCGACACTCCCGTACGAAGGTGTCGGCGTCGGTAACCACGGTGTAGGACCATCCGTCGGCGGAGAGCCGCTCCTCCAGTGCCGTACGCTGAGCGGGCAACGGCACCGTCTCCAGTGGACCGAGGGGATCATCGCAGCGCGCTCCGTTCCCGGGCCCCAGCTCTCCGTCTCCCTCTTCAATCCGACCCGCCTCGCCCGCGCAGGAGGAGCTAGACGGGGGGTCGAGCAACACCAGCAGCCGGCCATGGGAGCCTTCGCCCAAGGCGCTTTCGATATTCACCGGCGGAACGCGCAGCCGGTAACCCGCCGACGCCAGCGGAACCATCTCGCCCAACGCCTCGACGCGGAGAATGCAGGCGAAATCCCCCGGGTCGTGGTTGGCGGTATCGATTTCGCTGATGCCGCTCCACAGAACGCCCGGCGAGAGCTCCACCGTATCGCGCTCCGTGACCAACGCCTCACCGGTGGCGTAGGCGACGAGCAGCCGCTCCACCGTCACCGTGGCGTGCGACGCACTTCCCTCGTAAACAAGCGTGTGGGTGCAACGCTGTCGCGCGCCGCGATCGAGGATGCCGGATCGCGGCACCACCGAGGCACTCAGCGCCCGGACGAGCAGCTCTTCCACCACATATCCGGCTTCGGCGCTCGCCATCACCGAGCCATTCTCGTCAACCACCTCTCCGCGAACGCGATACGCCCCCTCGGCGGCCGCGTCGAAGGCGTAGTCGAAGCCAAGGGCGCGCTGCCCACCGAGCGCCATCGCCTCTAGCGCGCGGTTTGCCTGGTGAACCACCTCACCCGCCGCATCGATCACCCGAATCACCACCGTGGCCCGCTCCAGCGGGGCAACCGCGGAGAGGTGGCTAACC
>NZ_BAAHXB010000248.1:0-1505 GCF_054657215.1 Endothiovibrio diazotrophicus | reverse complement strand
ACACGGCGCCTGCCCGAAGTGCTGCCAGCCCTTGCCTCGCCGGATGAGCGAAACACCAATCTCAGCCGTTGAGCACCCTTTCGATCATGGCCATTTTTTTCTCCAACGACTGGTTCCAACGATAGTGCGTGACATAAGCGCCTTCGACGCCCAGGGAGCCGGAGAGTGAGAAACGGGGGTGTCCCTTGCGGTTGAAGAAGGAGTAGACCTGCTTGCGGGGGACCATGTTCAGGTCGTGGGCATGAAAGCCGATGATCCGCAGGCAGCGGCCGATCTTGGACAGGTTGCCCTGGATGACCCGTTCGAGACACGGCACCTGGCCGCGGCGCCAACGGTCGACATCCTGGCGAGTCAGGTTGCCGATCTGCACGAACACTTCGATCGGAGCGACTTCGTCGCCCTCCCGCAACAATTCCGCCACCGCCCGAACCACCCGCGGATAGAACTTGTCCTCGCGATAGTTGGCAACGGTCAGACGCTCCATTTCGGTCTTCTCCTCCCGCTCTACGGCTACGCGCTTACCCTCCGCCGGGCCCACTTCATGCCGTCCAATAGCCCCACCAGCAGCAAGTAGCCTGGATGGAGCGCAGCGGAATCCGGGGCGTGTGGGGCAGCCTTCGGGAATCCCCGGATTCCGCTATGCTCCATCCAGGCTACTTGCTGGTCCCGTTGCTTGATCCTAGCGGTGGATGTCCATGCAGTTCGCGTCGCTATTCACACGCAACTTGCTCACTTAACGAACCAAACAGAAGAATACCCAACAGCGAACCAAACTGACAAAGGACCCACCCCATATTCATCAACAATAAAGAATAATCCATTCAACGAATTAGACCAAAATTTACATTCCAAAGGACTAGTAAACGTCGCCACGAGCCCACCTATCACAAGAAAGGTCACAACGCCTCCTACATCATCAGACGGAAACACGCCATGAAATAGCTCATACCACCAACCACCAATCCAGCGACCAACGTAGAGCACCGGGAACGAGAGCACCCACGCCCCTCCCAATCTTACAAGCTCATAAAAGGATATTGGCCTTCCTATACTCATAGTATTATCCAATAAAATCACACAACAAAATTGCGACGATAGACTATTCGACTAGATAGATATATTGCAACAAACTCAACCATCAATACCGACATAAGAACAGCAAATGCAGCCGCCAATATAGCAGCCGCGACAGGGTTAACTATAGCCACACCAAGCGCAGCACCGACATATCCAGATACAGCCGCACCAAAGACCCAACTAGATATCTGCCCCAACCTTTGAGACCAGCTCAAACTATCATTATTCCACGTTATATAGCTCGACAGACCGACCCCAATAAAGGTAAACACACCGGATATCTTAGACAACCTCCCCGCAAGCTCAGCCTTGCGAGAATCAAACCCTCTATTAGTTTCTGAAATATTTGATGAATACCCGTCAAACACCCCCGATAGAGCAGAGAACAAAAACCCTATCATATCAATCCAAAACGACCCATTCTCACC
>NZ_BAAHXB010000247.1:0-1521 GCF_054657215.1 Endothiovibrio diazotrophicus | reverse complement strand
AGATCGATCCCCAGCTCACCCAGCCGGCCGACGATCCCCTCCAGGAAGAAGCCCACCGGGTGGTTCCCCAGGTCACCGCTGACCAGCCCCACCCTGATCCGCCCACCGAGCCCGCCACCACACCGCCAGGCGCTGAACGGACGCGCCCGGCGCGAGGCGACCTCGCCGAAGCGCCGCGCCTCCGCCAGGCGGGAAGCGGCGCTGCCGGAGGCGGTGACGTCGAGCAGGAAGAGCAGGTTGCTCCACGCCGGGAAGCGCTCGGGATCGAGTTCGACCGCCTTGCGCAGGACCGCCTCGGCCTCCTCCTCGCGGCCCAGCTCGATCAGCGCGTGACCCAGGTTGGCGTAGGCCGAGGCATCACCGGGGTCCAGCGCCACCGCCTCGGCGAAGGCCGCCCGCGCCTCGCCCGGACGCTTGCGCCGCAGGCAGAGCACCCCCAGGGTGCCGCGCGCCGCCGGGTCCCGCCCGTCGAGCCGGATCGCCTCGCCGATCGCCTCTTCGGCCTCATCGAACGCCTCCGCCCGCCCCAGCGTGTCGGTCAGCGCGATCCAGCCGCGGATGTCCGCCGGCGACACCCGGGTGGCACGCCGCCGCAGCTCTACCGCCTCGCTCAGCCGCCCGTGCTGGACCAGCAGGTCGGCCAGATTGGAGAGCGCAGCAAAGTGGCGCGGGTCGCGCTCGAGCAGCGCACGGTAGCCGGCCTCCGCCTCGGCGCTGCGATCGAGCGCGCGCAGCGCGTCGCTGCGCGCCAGCCACGCCGGCAGGTGGTCCGGCGCCAGCTCCAACGCGCGCTCGGCCAGCGCCAACGCCTCCGCCTCCCGCTCGCCGGCGAGCAGCGTGCAGGAGAGATTGGTCAACGCCAGGAGATGACCGGGGTCGAGCGCCAGGGCCTCGCGCAGGCACGCCTCCGCCGCCTCCCGCGCCTTCAGCTCGTGGAGCACCGCGCCCAGGTTGGCGCGATGGCTCGCGTTGCCCGGATCGAGCGCCACCGCCCGCTCGAAGGCCTCCCGCGCCGCCGCCGGCTCGCGCCGCGCCAGCAGCGCCGCCCCCAGGGCGCTCCACCCCACCGGCGCCCCCGGCCGGCGCGCCACGAAGCGCTGCGCCGCCGACAACGCCGCCTCCTCCTCGCGGGACACCGCCATCAGCTCCGCCAGCTCCCGCTCGCAGGCCGCCGCCGACTCGCGCAGGGTGGCGAGCGCCTCCGGCGCCAGCAGGGCGTTGGCCTCGGCCACCCCAGCCAACGCCACCACCGCCGCCGGCTGGGCCAGCGCCAGCAGCACCTCGGCGTAGGCGAACCAGTGGCGCGGCTCGCCCGGCTCCGCCTCCAGCCGCTGCTTGGCCGGTCCGAGACGCCGGATCGGCGGCTCGGCGTCCTCCCCGGCGGAGAGGGCAGACGGGACATCGGCGGGCGGGCGGTGCGGATGACTCATGGCGCGGGCTTCGGGGGACGGGGTCACGGATGGGGCGCGCCTATGGTAGAGGAGCCGGCGACGGGATTCGAGCCCGCGGCCGCGAGCCCGC
>NZ_BAAHXB010000246.1:0-1596 GCF_054657215.1 Endothiovibrio diazotrophicus | reverse complement strand
CTTTACAGCTATGTACTCAACGACCCGCTTAACGGTATTGATCCGCTTGGATTGTGGAAAATCGGCGGGCGTGGAGGGAATCCAACTACTGCAGGTGATCCGTATATCGGAGATATGATCGGCGGAGCTGGTGATTTTCTAAACAACTATAGTGATATGCGGGACGCAAACACTATAGGCGGAGATAAATACTTTCATTGCAAAGCAAACTGTGAAGCAGCCCAGCGAGGTGAGGGTGGACAAGATGCTGCACAGTGTATTAGTGACAGCCGAGAGTGGGTTGATCAAAATATAAAAGGCGATCCGGCGTCTGCCTCCGCCGCAGATCAGGTGGCAAATCACTATGGTCGCTCTCAAGGCGCCGCGAATACTGGAGGAAGCTGCAGCCAGATTTGCGCCCCATTCAGGCCTAATGGCTTGCCACCCCAGTATTGAGGTCAGTCAGATGAAACGACTATTTGTATTGATTATATTGTCGCTACTCATCTCGGGCTGCGAATATATAAAAATAGACAAATGCCTGGACAAGGGTGGGAGATGGAATCATGAGAAAGGGATGTGTGAATATGCAGGAAGCAAGCAATCTGAAAGTGTCGTAGCTCCCGACAAACAACAATAACGTGGACATCCACCACAACCCCACCACCCAACCCATCAGATAATTCGTACAAACAAAAGCCCCGCCCGATCACCGACCGGGCGGGGCTTCGTCTTTCTCCTCAATCCTCCTCCGCCACCGTCACCACCAGACACCCGCGCATGACCCGCACCTTCACCGGGGTGCGCGCCTCGAAGCCGGCGGCGGCGAGCCATAGCCCCTTCAACTGCAACCAGGGGACGCGGCGTGTCCGATGGGAGCCGGGCGGATCGTTCAGGCGGGGTGGATACTCGTAGAAGAGCGTGCCGACGGTGAGTCGGCGCTCCAAAGGGCTTTTCCTCTCGTTACGACGCTCTGCGTCGTAACGCACCACCTTGGACGCTCTGCGTCCAGAACCGGGACGCAGAGCGTCCAAGGTAGCCGGTTACTACGCGGAGCGTAGTAACCAGTGGAGCTTGGCACGCAACCCAGCCCGGCGTTCGTCGAAAACGGCCTGCTCCTCGCCACCACCACCCCGCGAGGCCACACCAACCACTACGCCTACGACGACCTCGGCCGCCTGCTGGAGGACCGCGACCCGGCCGGCGGCGGCTGGCAGCTCGGCCGCGAGGAGTCCGACGACGGCTACGTCTCGATCATGACCAGCGGCGAGGGGCGCCGCTACCGCTTCGCCGTGGAAAGGCTCGCCGACGGCGGCAGCCGCCTGGCCAACACCAGTCCCGGTCCCGCCGGCCTGGAGACGCGCAAGGAGTTCCCCGCCGACGGCACCGAGTGGGTCCAATCCCCCGACGGCACCATCGAGCAGGTAGTACTCAGCCCTGACCCGCGCTTCGGCATGAGCGCCCCATTCGAGGGCCAGCGCTCCCTCCTCCTCCCCTCCGGCCTGCTCGTCGAGGAGACCACCGAGCGCACCGCCGACCTCAGCGACCCCGGCGACCCCGGCGACCCCCTCAGCTTCAGCGAGCTGACCGAGACCCACACCACCAACGGCCGGGTCG
>NZ_BAAHXB010000245.1:0-1746 GCF_054657215.1 Endothiovibrio diazotrophicus | reverse complement strand
CACGGTGACGGTGGCCCCCGAGGCGATTTCGGCGCTGTCGGAGAAGCCGACGGTGCGCCCGCCGGCGGCCGTGAGGTTGTCCGAGGCGAGGGTCAGCGGCGCCAGGTCCGCCTTCATGGTGCCGTAGTTGAACGGACCCACCGAGCTGGCCGTTTGGTCATTGTCGGAACTGTCCTTGCCGACCAGATCGGCGCTGGTGGCGGCGGCGGCCGGGCCGGCGGCCAGCCCCAGGCTGAGCGCCAGTCCGCTGATGAGCAGGGGTGAGAGGGGGGGCTTGTGCATTTTCGGGCTCCTCGGGAACGTTTGGATTCGGTGAGAAATCGGTCAAGGCCGGGGCGGCGCGGCGCGCGGGCGGTGCGGTCCGCGCGCCGGTGCCTCAGGCGGTAGCCCTTACTGCCTCGACACCACGTCGTTGGTGGAGGCGTCCTGGGTCACCGCGCGGACCGGGATCACGCGGTCGCCGATGAGGCTGCGCTGGACCGAGACGACGTTGAGCTTGAACGCCTTCCGCGGGGCGTTCACCCTGTCGAACCCGTAGCTGGTGCCGAGGCCCTGGACGACGAAGTCGACGTCCAGGCGCTCGGCGATGCTGTTGGCGGTGTAGCCGGCGGTCACCATCGTGGTGCGCACGTCGTAGCCCCAGAGGAGCAGCTCGTCGCTGGCGGAGACGGTGCCCACCTTGACGAAGTTGTCGCCGCTGATCTGCTTGGCGCGGGCGTAGACGTCGAAGCTGGTCTTGCCGATCTCGTCGCCGCTCACCGGGCCGGCGGAGAGGTCGACGCCGATGCGCACGAACTGCTCGAAGGCGTCATGCCCGGACCACAGATAGTTGGGGCGGAAGCGGGCGCCCTCGTAGCCGGTGAGGGTGCACAGCCCCTGGTTGCTCTCGAAACCAATGCCATTCACGCCCATGCCGATGTTGGCGGCGGCGTAGTCGGCGGTGGCGGTGACGCCGCCGCTGGTGGCGGAGTGGCTCGCGTAGTAGATGCCGGGGGTCAGCGCGGTGGTGCCGTTGAAGACGATCTTCACCGGGGTCCCGTCGGTGAAGGAGGCCGCATCGTTGCCGCTGTCGGCCGGGTCCCAGGTGAGGGTGGCCTTGTTGTTGGCGGTGTCGAGGGTGAACTTCTCGTCGGCGTCGAAGGTGCTGGAGTTGTCCAGGTCCCAGTGGATCGAGCCGACCGCCGCCATCGGGCCGTGGATGGTGGTGGTCACACTCACCTGGCCGGCGGTGAAGTCGCTCCAGCCGGCGATCTTGCCGGCGTCGATCAGCGTGTAATTGTCAGACAGACCGTTATCGGCGCTCTCGGAGATCTCAAGCTTTATCATCGGCAGCGTCCCGTCGGCGTCGTCGTAGCTCTGGCTGCTGGTGGTGGATTTCCCTTCGGCGCAGATCAGCCGGTACTCGGAGCGGACGTAGTTGGCGAGGTACCTGGTGTCGCTGACGTCGATGCTCTCGGTGACGCCGATGCGGGTGGGGTTGCTGGTTTTGGGGGCGATGGTGGCGGTGAGATACGGTGCGGCGGCGCGGGCGATCAATGCGAAGCCGGTGGTGGAGGTGCCGGTGATCGCCGCGGTGAAGTCGCCGGTGGCGTCCTGGTTGATGATCCAGGTGGGGGTCTGGGCGGTGTCGCCGTCGCTGTAGCTGTGGGCCGAGCTGCTGGTGGCGTCCTTGCTGCGCACCACCACCACCTGGGCGTCGGCGGCGACGGCCGCGGTGGTGGTGAAGGTGAGCACGCTGTCGCCGGA
>NZ_BAAHXB010000244.1:0-1761 GCF_054657215.1 Endothiovibrio diazotrophicus | reverse complement strand
CCGAGTTTGACAGTTTCTGGGCACATATCGGCCTTGAGGCCGCCAACCACGCGGGTTTGCGGGCCATTGGGCCCAGAAAACCTAGTCACATGGATTTTTGAAATATCTTGATTTTTCGCCTAATCTGTGGCGCATGTATCTTCGAGAAAGCAAACAGAAGCGGGCGGACGGCCGCGTCGTCACCTACCTGCAGATCGCCGAGAACGCCTGGAACCCGGAGAAGAAGCGATCCCAGGCGCGTATCGTCTACAACTGCGGGCGAGGTGACGATCCGCAGGCTGTGGAACGACTCCGGCGGTTGGCCAAGAGCATCCTGCGCCGCTGCTCGCCGGAGGAGATCGTCACCGACAGCCCGGAGTGGTCGCTGGTCTGCGCTTGGCCCTATGGGGATGTCTACGCACTCGAAGAGACTTGGCGGCGCCTGGGGATCGACAAGGTGATCCGCAAGCAGGTGGCGAAGCGGCGCTTCGACTTCGACATGGAGCGCGCACTGTTTGCGATGGTCGCCAACCGGGCGTGCGCCCCAGCTTCCAAGCTCTACTGCCACGAGCAGTGGCTCAAGGAGGACGCCTACGTCCACGGTGCTCGGGACCTGGAGCTTCACCATCTCTACCGCGCAATGGACTTTCTGGAGGCGAACAAGGAGTCGATCGAGCAGGCGATCTACTTCCAGGTAGCGGACTTGCTCAACCTTGATGTCGATATCGTCTTCTACGACACCACCTCGCTGCACTTCGAGATCGACGAAGAGGACGAGGGCGACGGACAGGGGGTGGTCCACGGCAGCTTCACGGCAGGTCAGCACAGCTATCCCGCACCGCGTAAGCGAGGCCATAGCAAGAACGGCCGAGGGGATGCCCCACAGATCGTCGTGGGGCTGGCGGTGACGCGCGATGGCTTCCCGGTGCGCCACTGGGTCTTCCCCGGCAACACCGTGGATGTGACCACGGTTGCGAAGGTCAAGGAGGACCTCAAGGGGTGGCAGCTTAGTCGTTGCTTGTTCGTCGGCGACGCCGGCATGGTCTCTCAGGCCAATCTCCAGACCCTCTCCAAGGGGGGAGGCAAGTATCTGCTGGCAATGCCGATGAAGCGTGGCGACGAGGTGACTGAAGCGGTGCTCGGACGGCCAGGCCGCTACCGAAAGGTTGCCGAGAACCTGGAGGTCAAGGAGGTTGTGGTCGGTGACGGCGTTCGGCGCCGGCGCTACGCGGTGTGCTTCAACCCGCTGGAGGCGCGACGCCAGAGGCGTCACCGGGAGCGGTTGATCCGCGAACTCGAAGCGGAGCTGGCCAGCCTCTCCGATCAGAGCGAGGGGTATAGCAAGCGAGCCTGCGCACTGCGTACCAGTGCCCGCTACGGCCGCCTGCTGAAAGAGACTCGCAAGGGGTTGGCGATCGACCGTGGCGCGATCAAGGAACTCGAACGCTTCGACGGCAAGTTCGTCGTCCACAGCAACGACGACACCCTCACCGCCGAGGACATGGCGCTGGGCTACAAGCAGCAGCAGCGCGTCGAGGAGGCGTGGCGGACGCTGAAGAGCGGTCTGAAGATGCGCCCGGTGTTTCACTGGGCCCCTCACCGCATCCACGCGCACATCGCCATCACCGTTCTCTCGCTACTCCTGGAGCGGGTGATCGAGCACGCCGGCGAGGATACCTGGCGCAACATCCGCGACGACCTGAAACAGATCCAATTGGCGCAATTGTTGAGCCCCAACGGCACCGTCTGGCAGGTAACTGACCCGCGCACGGATGCCGCTAA
>NZ_BAAHXB010000243.1:0-1784 GCF_054657215.1 Endothiovibrio diazotrophicus | reverse complement strand
CGAGTTGGAACTGCCTGCCCGCTCCCGGCCCGGGCGCGGGCTGTTCGATGACGAGGAGGAGCGGTGATCCTGCTCGATACCGACGTCGTTTCCGAATGGATGAAGCCTGCACCGTCACCCGAGGTGATCGCCTGGATCGACCGGCAGGAGCCGGGGAAGCTCTATCTACCCGCCGTCGGCTGTGCGGAGATCGAGACGGGTATCGCGCGGCTCCCGGAGGGGAGAAGGAAGGCGGGACTGCATCGCGCAGCAGGAGCGCTGTTCGAGGAGTTTCGTGATCGCTGTCTACCCCTGGATTGCGAGGCCGCCGAAGCGTACGGCGAGATTCTTGCCCAATCGAAATCGATCGGCCTACCGGTGACGGTGGAAGACGCGCAGATTGCGGCCATCGCTACCAGCCGGCAGATGACGTTAGCGACTCCGTGAATCCGTGACGAAGTTATCAACTATAGCTGTAGGTCATTGATGAAACAGAAATTTATCGGAGCCACCCGAAAATACAAGCAGGTTCTATGTCATATCAGTAAAATCATGTTCAATCAATGGGTTGTGTCGAACGGTGGCTTTTTCGTCACGGATTCAGGGACTCGGAATGTAAAGGATTTCGAATGGATGCAGGGGGTGGGTCTGGTCAATCCGTGGGAGCGCGGAGCTCCCGCTGAGAAAGTGAAAGAAAGTACATATGAAGGCTGACTTTTATCTGACAGCAGCCTAGTCTTGAGCGAGTCGTCTGCCGACATCGCGTTGCGGTAACACCTGTCCCACCGAGCACACCTCGGGTTTTTTGTGATCTAGAAACTGCAAAAGGAAAGGCCTACCCCTAACAACTCCATATCTTAAAATAGACAGACAACAAAACCTTTTTCAGCAAAACTGGCAAACAAGACATTATTACCATATCAAACAATAGAGAATCAAAAATCCATGCCAGCAAGAAACACCATAACAATACTAACCTTAATAGTCATACTGACTGGTTGCACCCAATACAAACCAGGCTCAACAGAACTATCTATTAGGCTAGTACTAATCGGTGGAATCATGGGCACTGCATCGATGATTCGAATGATATTTACCGGACTAAAGGCCGATATACTCGTATTTTTTATTATTGGATCGATTATTTTTTTGATAGGATAGTCGGACAGTGGTGCGCCTCGTACCTCGGCACACCCTACGCTCTACAAGGTCGAGTGCGGGAAGGTGTTGATTCAGGTCGAAGACGTTACGCCCCACGATTACCGGAGGGAATGACATGAAAGGGTATAAAAGGGCGGAAAGAACGGTCGAGGTCTCCGTCGGGGAGTCCGTGAGAATCCTCCGTGAACTTCAAGGACTTGGCCAAAACGAGCTGGCCGACCTTACCGGTATTCCCCAATCAACGATTTCCGCCATCGAAAACGGCAGGATTCAGCTGGGCGTCGAGAGGGCGAAGGTATTGGCCAGGGCGCTGAACTGCCACCCAGCCGTGCTGGTTTTTCCCGGCTGGGATATCGAACAGGAATCAGCGGCCTGACTTGGATGAATCCCGAAGCGCCGTAACCTCCTCGAACGTCAGGCCGGTGATCCGCGCAACCTGCTCCGCCGCCATCCCCTCCACCAACAGCGCCCCCGCGATACTCAGCGCCCGCCGCGATGCTCCTTCCACCAAGCCGCGCTCCAGCCCCTCGGCAACGCCACGCTCGCGCCCACTCTCCTGCTGTTCCGCCGCCACCAACCGCCCCCAGCGCTCCATCGCCGCCCGATCCTCCACCTCCGGCAACGGCGGCAACTCCGGCGCCTCC
>NZ_BAAHXB010000242.1:0-1859 GCF_054657215.1 Endothiovibrio diazotrophicus | reverse complement strand
AGCCTCTCCGTAGGATGGGCAAAGGCGCGAACTGCGGTGGCCGGGAGGGACCCCGGCGGTGAGGCGCGCCGTGCCCATCGTGGCGTCGAGGTGAATCGGCACGGAGATGGGCATGCTGCGCTTTGCCCATCCTTCCCGGCCTACCCGATTCCCGACCGACGCCCGCCCCCGGCAATCCCCCCGCCCCCTGTCGCATTGGCTACAACCGGTCGTCTTTGCTCCCCACCCGCCCCTCCCGACACCCACTAACTTGTTGATTTTACGAAGGCCCGCTGTTGGCCTGGATCTTGAGATAGGGAAAGCGGGGACTCGGCCGCCGGATTGGTGAACCGCCCCTGATCGTTTAGTTCTCGGCGTGAATATTGGTTCAGGGATGAACCGCCCTTTTCTTCCCGCCGACCCTCGAATCCCGAATCCGATCCCGGTTTGGAGGTTTGAAATGAATTCCAGCAGCGAGGCGTTGGCGATGCCGGAGGAGGCGAAGAGACCGGGGCTGTGGGCCCTGTGGCGCGAGGACGTGAGCTGCGTCTTCCGCCGCGATCCGGCCGCCCGCGGGACCTTCGAGGTACTCACCACCTACCCCGGCATCCACGCCATCCTCACCCACCGCATCGCCCACCGGCTATGGCGGCGCGGCTGGCGCTATCCGGCGCGGCTGCTCTCCTTTCTCGCGCGGATGGCCACCAACGTGGACATCCACCCCGGCGCCACCATCGGCCGGCGCTTCTTCATCGACCACGGCGCCGGCGTGGTGATCGGCGAGACCGCCGAGGTCGGTGACGACGTCACCCTCTACCACGGCGTCACCCTCGGCGGCACCTCCTGGAACCGCGGCAAGCGCCACCCCACCCTGTGCGACGGCGTGCTGGTCGGCGCCGGCGCCAAGGTGCTCGGCCCGATCACCCTCGGTGCCGGCGTGCGGGTCGGTGCCAACTCGGTGGTGGTGAAGGACGTCGCCGCCGAGCGCACTGTTGTCGGCATTCCCGGCAAGGAGGTGCGCCCCGCCCGCGAGCACCACAACGACCAGGAGGGGATCGACCTCGACCACCACCTGATCCCCGACCCGGTGGGCCGCGCCATCGCCTGCCTACTGGAGCGCATCGAGACCCTGGAGGGCGAACTGCACGTGCTGCGCGGCGGCCACCCCCACACCCAACGGGTGTGCCGCGAGTGCGGCGCCACCGAGAGCTGCAAGAGCCCCGACCCAACCTGAGGCGGGCGGCGGCGCCCTCCTCACCCGCCTCCCCGGACCCTTGAGCAGGCCCCGCCCCCCCTATCCGCCAACGAACCCTGACGAATACACCCGGAACCCAAGATGGACCTGCTCGACTTCGACACCACATCCCTCTACTTCGACGATCCCCTGCCGCAGGAGGCGGCGGAGCTGATCGACCGCGCCGCCGCCGACTACCACCATGATGAGGAGGGCGGCGAGACGAGCGAGCTGCTGCTGCTGCGCGCCTACCTCGCCGCCCCCACCCACCTCGCGGTGCTGGTGGCGCTCTACCGTTTCTACTATTACAGCCACCGCCTGGAGGAGACCCTGACCACCGCCCAGCGGGCGATGGAGGCCTCCGGCAACACCCTGGGCTTCCCCGCCGACTGGCGGGAGGTGGACGACGACGACCTCCACCGCGCGGTAATGCGCGCGCCGATGGGACTGATCCGTTTCTACCTCTCCACGCTGAAGGCCACCGGCTACCTCAACCTGCGGCTGCAACGGATCGAGCTGGCCCGCGAGCAGCTGCGCAAGGTGATGTCGCTGGACACCGCCGACCGTCTCGGCGCCGGCGCGCTCCTCGGCATGATCGAGCGTGTGCCCCGCGCCGTGACCTGACAGCTTCCCTTTCTCACCTGTA
>NZ_BAAHXB010000241.1:0-1901 GCF_054657215.1 Endothiovibrio diazotrophicus | reverse complement strand
GAATATAAATAGCGCAATTGCCACCCTTAAGGCAGCAAGTTTAGACAGTGAAGAAAACAGGTCAAATATGTCTAATCTATTTGAGTATGCGTGTTTAGAATTGGCAGAACAATGGGCAAGAATAAATTTCAATGGACGAGACTATTCCATAGACTATAGATCTCACGAACCAATTGATATAACAGTGTCAGTAGGCAAACTTCATTACGGTAGAATCCCCGGCTCTACCCCAATTTCAAAACACGATAGACAACAGCTCGAACTTCATTTTATTGAATGCAAATTATACGGGCGCAAACTCTCCCTAGAGGTTCTTGGGAAACCATACCTCTTCGCCATTAGATATAGGCCGACAAGTCTAACAATAGCGTCAAATCAGCCCCCGTCTGCTGACGCAGTTAAGTTCGCCGGGTGGCTATCTTGTGATATTCAATTTGGAATTGATATTTACCATTGGAACCCCTTTGATCTGTTGGGGAATGCCGATCTGCCCACGGAACCTAACCATGACTTAAAAATGGTAGGCCACTCATATGACAAAGAGTATCTAAGAAGAATAAGACTAGAAGATTGGACAATATCAAAAGATGAGTTATTTGCAAAGTTTATTATGGCGCGATTAGGCGAAAATGAAACAAAACATATGGATATAGCATATGGCGATATATTCAGTATTCATGTGATACTAGAAAATCCGTCTACAAACAGAATAATAGAAAGTGCAAATTTAACCCTGTCCTCAGGTGGCGAGGAAAAGGTCATTGTAAAATTTTCAGTTAAAAAAATAGGAAATATTGCGGTTGAGCTGTTGTGCACAGTAAATGGAAAAGCATTTTCTCCAAACACCATATACTCATCCGCAACGATTGGTGTGATTTCTAGCTCTGGACGTCATGTGCTTCCATTTGGGCCAGAGTTCCCAGCACTACATTCGTTGGAGCGTATACCTGAGCTTCCTGATTTGAGGCCCCACTTAGCCAATGAAATAGATATATACTGGAGATCACTGGGAGAAAAAAAGCCAATATTGATAGTTGAAGGAGAAGGGGGGGCCGGAAAAACATATTTATGCAACGGAATCGCCAAGATAACAAAAAATAGAGGAGGGCACGTTGCCCAAATTTCACTTTCTCTTGACACCCAAGCCTCATTTATCTCCGAGCTTCTATGGGTGTTAATCCCTAGTGAAACGAGATGCGCACTCCAGTCATATGAGCAACATGAATTAACAGAAAATATACTGGAAGCGCTGTTTGTTAATTACAAATCCAGAAAAGTTGACAAGGCAGTTATCAAGCTATTGGTAAAGCTGCTTATTTTTGGGGAGTGGCCAGAAAATAATGCTGAAATTGCAATGCAACACGTTGCGAGGTTGATGATCGGATCCGGAAAACCAGTAATATTTTCAATTGCGAACTGTCATCGAATACCCGATGGACCCGCTCAAGCACTGAGAATTCTGCTTGCTTCTTTGGAAGAAGAAAGATGGGGAAATATTCGGTTCATACTTGAAGCTAGAAACACAGAAGAAGATATTGGCGATACATGGGGCGAACTTAAGTCGTGGATTAACGACAACTTAGAAAGAAGGGCGCACAACATTATGTTGCAGCCCATAACCACAATTGACATAGCTAATGCCGTAGAATCCATTATCAACACACAAGACAAAAGAGCGGCGGCAGAGATTATCGCAAATAAGTCAGGAGGAAATCCATTATATATATCAAATTTGCTTCGGTCGCTATATGACGAAAAAATTATAAAATACATGGACAGCAGTCCAAAACTGCATGAGCACAAATATATTCTCGAAAGTATTGCTGAACTTAGAGACTACATAGCGCCGTTACCAAATGATGTGAAAGGGCTGTTGGTGGCAAGAATAGGTATAACCCACA
>NZ_BAAHXB010000240.1:0-1981 GCF_054657215.1 Endothiovibrio diazotrophicus | reverse complement strand
GTAGAGCGCCTTACCCTGGTTCCAGTCCTGCAAGATCACCCACAGCTTGACGTGGAACGAGGCGATTTGGCCGATGGCGCTCTCAAGCTGGCGCATGTGGCCGAGGACCGGGAACTCGTCGAGGCAGGCGAGCACCGGGGCGGCGGGGACGGTCGTCTCCCGCTCCATGGCGTCGAGGAGCTGGTTGACGAACAGCCGTAGTCAGCGATTGGCCAACTCCGTCCGCGTCGCGGGGTACCCATATCGTGATGGAGGGTGAACCTACGGGGGCGTCGTGTCGTCCTCTCCGGCGAGGCTTTTTCGTACCAGTCCCCCCAAGAACTCGGCAAACGGCCCGATCTCCTGGTCCACGCTGGCCCGTTCGAGGGCTGCCATGTAGGCCGCCCGCTTCTCGACGGGGACGACGGTCCACGGGTAACCGCCGGAGGCGAGCAGGGCGTTCATGAGGAAGCGGCCCATCCGTCCATTGCCGTCGACGTAGGGGTGGATGTAGACGAAGAATAAATGCCCGCGTACGGCACGGACGGTGGGCTCCGGCTCTTCCCGCAGCAACTCGAAGAGGATGGGCATGGCGTCCCGTACCGCCTCGGGGGAGGGCGGTACATGCATCGACTGGCGGATGTAGACCGGCCCGTTGCGGTAACCGGAGAGATCGGCGGGGCGGAGCAGACCGGCGGCAACGCTGGGGCCGAACATCTCGCGGTACCACGCCCCGTGGGCGCGTTCGGTGACGGCGCCGGGGTTCTCACCCGCGAGGATATGGCCGATGGCCTCCCGAACCCGCTGGTACGCCTGCCAGTAGCCCCGCGCCGCCAGGGCGTTGCGGTGGTCGCGGTCCCCCTCGTCGCGGTCGGGGTCCCAGGCACCCGTGCGGACACGCTCGATCAGCTCCGGGCTGACCCGGTATCCCTCGATGGAGAGGGAATGGTAGGCGTCGCTGACGTAGAGGTCTTCGATCCGCTGGAGGTGGGCTGCCGGATTCTTCGGCAGGCCGGGGGGAGGGGGGAAGTGTTCGAGGATCGGTTTCCGCATCGCTTCCCACATCAGACGGACGCGGCTGATGTAGGGCGAGGGCTCGCGGGTCGAGAGTGACAGCGAGCAGGGTGCCTCGAAAGGGTCGCTCTCCCGAACGGCGTAGCCTGCTGCCTTCATGGTCTCCACGATGTCGTCGGCGATCCGCTCGCGCCCGATGTTGCGGAAGGCGCCCGCGAGGCGGCCCGCCACGGTGGAGTGACTTCCTTCCAGCAGACGACCCAATACTTCGGAGGCGTCCCGCACGATCGCGGTAGCGATACCTCAGCCCCAGGTGGCGCCCCAGGCAGGCGTGGATCTCCTCGGCGCGGTAGGGCCATCAAGTCGTCGATCCCCGCTGCCTGCGCCGCGTCGCGCGCCTGACGCAGCTTCCCGGTGCGCAGAGCGATTCTGATAACCGGGCGAAGCCCTTCCCGGAAAGGCACTGCCTCGGCAACGGCAACCCGTTGCCGCCAACCCCTTGCTCGAACAACCCGACAACGGATCCGCAGAGCGGAAAAACGACGACAACGCTCCCGGAGCGCGTTCGAATCAGGAACATTACCCTGACGTCCCAAGCCTTGGCGCCACTTTTGCCTCATGAGGACGGCAACCAGCAAGGGGGGCCACCATGTATATCGGAAATACCCAATCCACCTTGGCCGCGAGCTATACCACCTACACCTCGAAAGACAATTCGACGACCGCGGAAAAAGGAGCCGCCGCCACTGCGCGAAGCGGCGGGAGCGATACCGTCACCATCTCAGACGAGGCCCGACGCGCCGCCGATGCGGCGCAAACCGAAGCCCGGGATGGCGGCGCATCAAACAACCCCTTGGCGACCTACGCCACCCCCGATTGGATGGTGCCCTACGGCGTGGTAGTTCCGAACGAGGTGGGCGCCAGCGCCAACTGGCTGGCGGAAAGTCATCCCAAACTGGCCGCCGCCAGCCAGACCGACCGAACCGAT
>NZ_BAAHXB010000239.1:0-2022 GCF_054657215.1 Endothiovibrio diazotrophicus | reverse complement strand
ACGAGTTCGCTCAACGCCGTCCGCACCCGCTCCACCACCGCCGGCCACCCTTCGCCGTCGCCCTGGCGGAACAGCCGCACGCCGGGGTACCAGGGGGTCCTGTCGCCGTCGCGGCCCCAGCGCCAGTCGGGGGTTGGGTGGAGCAGCACCCAGGTGGGGCAGCCGAGCCCCCCCGCCAGGTGGACCACCGCGGTGTCGGAGGAGATGAGCAGGTCGCAGTTCATCAGGATCGCCGCGTTGTCGCGGAAGTCCCACGCCTCATCCACCGCCTGCTGGGCGTCGACGAAGCGTTCGCGGAACGGGCAGCTCGCCAGCTGTTCGGCGCCGAAGCCCTTCTGCAGCGACACCAGGCGGATGCCGGGGATCTCCGCCAGTGGTTGGAAGGTCGCCAGGGGGAGCGAGCGCCCGCTCAGGTTGAGACGCTCCGAGTCGGGGTTGCCCTGCCAGTTGAGGCCGATCAGCCACTCCCCCGGGCGTCGCAGGCGTTCGCGCCAGACGGCGTCGCGGGCCGGGTCGGAGCGGAGATAGGGGGCGCTCACCACCGGGTCGTCGACGCGCACGCCGAGCCGCCCCGGGATCGACATCAGCGGCGCCCAGCGAGCCCCGGGGGAGTGCTCCGCGGGGTTCAACGGCAGCCGGTAGATGTGATCGAAGAGCCCAGCCTGGGCGGCGATGCCGACCAGCTTCTCCGGCAGCGCCAGCGAGACCCGAGGCAGCCGCTCCTTCAGCGCGACGCCGTAGCGCAGGAACTGGAGGGTGTCGCCGAGGCCTTGCTCGTGGATCAGGATCAGCTCGTCGGCGAAGTCGAAGGCGCCGTCCCAGCGGGGCAGGTGGGCGGGGGGCGTGAGGTTGCCGTCGTCCTTGCGCAGGCGCCACTCGTACTCCCGCCACCCCTCCTCGTAGTCGCCCCGCAGCAGCAGGCAGAGGGCGAGGTTGGCGTGGGCGTCGACCGCCTCGGGGTCGCGCGCCAGCGCTTGGCGGTAGCGCTCGATCGCCTCCTCCAGCCGTCCCTGGTCCGAGAGCGCGTTGCCGAGATTGGTATAGGCCGCCGCGCCTTCGGGGTTGATGGCGATGGCGCGCCGGCAGCTCTCCACCGCCTCCACCGGGCGGCCCTGCTTGCGCAGGAGGTCGCCGAGATTGCAGTGGGCGTCGGCGAGCTGTGGGTCGATCGCCAGTGCCCTCCGAAAGGCCTCCTCCGCCTCGTCAAGGCGGTCGAGAGCGCACAGCACGACCCCCGCGTTGGAGTGGGTGGCGGCGGCCGCCGGATCGAACGCCAGGGCCCGCCGATAGCTGGCCAGCGCCTCCTCCAACTCCCCCCTCTCGCGCAGCGCGTTGGCCAGGTTGTTGTGGGCCTTGGCGTAGTCGGGCTGGATCGCCAGGGTCCGGCGGAAGTGCTCGATTGCCTCCTCCAGCTCCCCCGCGGCATGCAGGGTGCAGCCGAGGTTGTAGTGGGCGTCGGCGTAGTGGGGGTGGAGCACCAGGGCGCGGCGGTAGCAGTCGATTGCCTCTTCACGCTCGTCCAGTTCGTCGAGGGCGTTGCCCAGGTTGTTCCACGCCTCGGCGAAATCGGGGTTGAGCGCCAGTGCCGCGCGGAAGGCCGCGGCGGCCCGCGCCTGCCGGCCGAGGGTGGCTTCGGCGCTGCCGTGCAGATAGGGGAGGAGCGGATCGTTGGGATGGCTGTCGGCGAGCCGTTGCGCCTCGCCGGCGGCCTGCTCGGCGCGGCCGGCGGAGATCAGCGCGACCAACTGCTCGTACGCTGCCTGGGAGAGCGGGGGCGCCGCCGGTGGGCCGCGCCGGGCGAGCTGCTGCTCCACCGCCTTGAGCCCCTTCTTCGCCTTCTTGTTGCCGGGATCGCCGTTGAGGACGCCGAGGTAGAGCCCGCGGGCACCCTCCAGGTCGCCGCATTTGGCGTGCGCCTTTGCCCGGGAGAGGGCCTGGTCGATGGTCAGGGGTGGTCGGCTCATGGGATCGGGGCGCAGGAAGGGCCAGTCGGCGTAGTGTACCGGAGCGCGGGGATTCTCT
>NZ_BAAHXB010000238.1:0-2032 GCF_054657215.1 Endothiovibrio diazotrophicus | reverse complement strand
TTCCAAAACAGGAAGTTATTCTTTCGCGGGCCCTTAGGGCCCGCGAAAGAATAGTGCGTTTATACCAAAGGGCAAGAAGGGGAACGAAGGGCGACAAGGGAAATACCCCTCTTCGTGCCCTTCGTGTTACATCACAGACTCAAAGTGGACCACGGTGCCGACGGCGAAACCCGCCCTACCCGAAAACTGCTAAATACCCGCTCACTTCAAACTTCGTGGTAAATCGAATTCCGTCAAGCGGGTTCCATGTCGCAGAGCAGCGGGTGGTGGTGGGAACGGGCGTACTGGTTGACGGTGACCACCTTGGTTTCGGCCACCTCGCGGGTGTAGATGCCGCATTCGCCGCGCCCCTGGGTGTGGACCTGAAGCATCACCCGGGTGGCCTTCTCGCGGTTCATGCGGAAGAAGCGCTCCAGCACCTCCACCACGAAGTCCATCGGCGTGTAGTCGTCGTTGAGCAGGATCACCCGATACATCGCCGGGCGCTTCAGCTCCGGCTTCGACTCCTGGACGGCCAGGCCGTCGCCGTGATCGTGTCGCTCTTTCTCACTCATCGTCTGTCAAATCCGCTGGTTTCCATTTTGGGCGCTCTAGGATAACGCAGAGAACGCAAAGACGCAGAGAACGCAAAGTTTTCAAAGTTCTTCTCTGCGTTCTCTGCGTCTTTGCGTCCTCTGCGTCGAACATCCGACGCACGAAAAGGACTACATGTTGGCGACGACCGCCTCGCCAAAGCCGGAGGAACCCACCTCAGTGGCGCCCTCCATCAGGCGGGCGAGGTCGTAGGTGACGGTCTTCGCCGTAATCGCCCCGCCGAGCCCCTTCACCACCAGATCCGCTGCCTCGCCCCAGCCCAGGTGGCGCAACATCATCTCGCCGGAGAGGATCACCGACCCCGGATTCACCTTGTCCTGGCCCGCGTACTTCGGCGCCGTGCCGTGGGTCGCCTCGAACATCGCCACGGTGTCCGACAGGTTGGCACCGGGAGCAATGCCGATGCCACCCACCTGGGCCGCGAGGGCATCGGAGATGTAGTCGCCGTTGAGGTTCAGCGTGGCGATCACGCTGTACTCCGCCGGGCGCAGCAGGATCTGCTGGAGGAAGGCGTCGGCGATCACGTCCTTGATCACGATCTCGCGGCCGCTCTT
The DNA here is from genome assembly GCF_054657215.1 of Endothiovibrio diazotrophicus. NCBI lineage: Bacteria > Pseudomonadati > Pseudomonadota > Gammaproteobacteria > Chromatiales > Thioalkalispiraceae > Endothiovibrio > Endothiovibrio diazotrophicus. Next base: position 884 of record NZ_BAAHXB010000238.1, on the reverse strand, counting down.
GGGATTCTTGAACGAGCACCACGGCCCGCCGTCGATCTCCACCGCACCGAACTCCTCGCGGGCCAGCTCGTAGCCCCAGTTCTTGAAGCCCCCCTCGGTGAACTTCATGATGTTGCCCTTGTGCACCAGGGTCACCGAGTCGCGATCGTTGTCGATGGCGTACTGGATCGCCTTGCGCACCAGCCGCCGGGTCCCTTCGCTGGAGACCGGCTTGATGCCGATGCCCGAGCTCTCCGGGAAGCGGATCTTGGTCACCCCCATCTCGTTGCGCAGGAAATCGATCACCCGCTTCGCCTCCGGGGTGCCGGCGGCCCACTCGATGCCGGCGTAGATGTCCTCGGAGTTCTCGCGGAAGATCACCATGTCGGTCTTCTCCGGCTCGCGCAGCGGGCTCGGCGTGCCGGGGTAGTAGCGCACCGGACGCAGGCAGACGTAGAGGTCCAGTTGCTGACGCAGGGTGACGTTGAGCGAACGCATGCCGCCGCCCACCGGGGTGGTCAGCGGCCCCTTGATCGAGACCACGAACTCCTGCACCGCCGCCAGCGTCTCCTCCGGCAGCCAGACGTCGCCGCCGTAGAGGTTGTTCGCCTTCTCACCGGCGTAGACCTCCATCCAGGCAATGGAGCGCTTGCCGCCGTAGGCCTTCGCCACCGCGGCATCCAACACCTTGCGCATCACCGGGGTGACGTCGACGCCGATGCCGTCGCCCTCGATGTACGGGATGATCGGACGATCGGGGACCTGGAGGGCGTTGCCTTCGCCGACGGTGATCTTGGCGCCGTCGGCGGGGACCTGAATCTTGTCGTAAGCCATGGAGACTCCTGAAAAAAGCCGCGCCTGTGGATTAAAGACGCGTGGACAGACCTAGCGAAATAGTCGGTAAT
>NZ_BAAHXB010000237.1:0-2204 GCF_054657215.1 Endothiovibrio diazotrophicus | reverse complement strand
ATCGCCCGTGCCCATCAACACCTGCTCGATCATCTGGGGACGGTGGTCTTCGAGCTGGACGGCGAGGGGCGGCTGCTGTTCCTCAACCGGGCCTGGAACAAACTCACCGGCTTCACCGTGGAGGAGTCTCGCGGGCAGGCCCTGGAGCGATGGTTGGTTCGCGAGGGGCGGCTGGAGCTGACCCGGGCCTTGGAACGGTTGCGTGGCGAGGAGGTGTTGCACCTCCAGTTGGAGCTTCCGTTCGTTACCCGCGGGGGGGGCGAACGTTGGTGTGAGCTGTCGATGGACGTGGTGGAGCTGGAGAGCGGGGCGAAGGGGCTTTCCGGGCGGATCTTCGACATCAGCGAGCGGCGCCGGACCCAGCAGGCCCTGCGCCGGGCGAAGGAGGAGGCGGAGGTGGCGAGCCGGGCGAAGAGCGCCTTCCTGGCCACCATGAGTCACGAGATCCGTACCCCGATGAACGCCATTCTCGGGATGACCGAGCTGCTCGGTGAGACCCCGATGGAGGGGGAGCAGGTCGAGTATCTGAGGATCCTCGACAACGCCGGAAGGAACCTGCTCAGCCTGCTTGACGACCTGCTCGATCTGTCGCGGGTGGAGGCCGGCAGGATGGAGCTGGCGTGCGAGCCCTTCGACGCGGTGGTCCTGGTGCGCGAGGCGGTGGATCTGTTGGCCCCCGACGCCCGGGGCAAGGCGTTGACCTTGAAGGTGGATTTCGAGACCGGCCTGACCCCCGTGCGGATCGGGGATGCGGCACGGGTCCGGCAGGTGTTGCTCAATCTGGTGGGGAACGCGATCAAGTTCACCGCCAGCGGCTGGGTGGCGGTGCGGCTGACCGGGGAGAGGGACCCCGACGGTCTGCACATCGAGGTGGAGGATACCGGGATCGGGCTGCCCGACCATATGGGGGAGCGGATCTTCGACAACTTTACCCAGGGGGATTCGTCGATCACCCGGGAGTATGGCGGTTCCGGCCTGGGGCTCTCCATCTGCAAGCGGCTGGTGGAGTTGATGGGGGGGCGGATCTGGGCCGAGAACCGGCGGGAGGGGGGGGCCCGCTTCCATCTGTCGTTGCCGCTGTCGCCGACGGAGGCGGTGGCCGTCGAGCCGGCGGGGGCGCCGGCCCCGCGACTGGCGGCAGAGTCCGGGCGGGCGCTGGCGTTGCTGGTGGTGGAGGACGCTGAGGACAATCGGCTGTTGATCCAGTCCTATCTGAAACGGTTCCCGTGTCGCCTGAACTTCGCCACCAACGGCGAGGAGGCCGTGGCGAAGTTCAAGGCGGATCGTTATGATCTGGTACTGATGGATATGCAGATGCCGGTCATGGATGGCTATACGGCAACCCGCCGGATACGGCAGTGGGAGCGCGAGCGGGGGGAGGCGGCAACGCCGGTGATCGCGCTCACTGCCCACGCGTTCAGTGAGGATGTGCAGCACTGCCTCGATGCGGGCTGTGACAGCCATCTGTCGAAACCAATCAAAAAATCGACCCTGCTCCAGGTGTTGGAAGAGCAACGCCTGCGGCTGGATGGGTGATCGTTCGAAGAGTGGAGAAAGGAATGCTTGAGGCCGTGGCGGAGGGGATACCGCGTGAGGGGGCGGCGGCGGTGCCGCGAATCTTGTTGGTCAACGACAACGCGGATGCGCGTCGGTTGCTGTGGCGGGTGTTGGACCGCGGTGGTTTCGATCGGATCACCGAGGCGACCGATGGCCGGGAGGCGGTCGAGGCGCTCTCCACCGACTATTTCGATCTGATCGTCACCGACGTCCATATGCCCCACCTGGATGGCTGGCGACTGGCGCGGATGGTCCGCTCCGGGGTGTTCAACAGTCGCCAGGACGTGCCGATCGTGGTGGTTTCCGCCACCTTCGGTGAGCGTATCGCCCAGGTTACCGCCCGCGAATACGGGGTCAACCGTTTCCTCGCCCTGGATGAGGCGCGCAATCTCGATGAGGTATTGCGCGGCCTGTTGCGGGAGCGGGGCGTCGAACTGAGCAAGCCGCGGCTGCTGGTGATCGAGGACCGGCCGGACACCCAGCGGCTGATCGACCGCATCCTCAACAAGCGCTTCGAGGTGGAGATCTGTGGCGATGGTCCGAGCGGGCTGGAGGCGTGGCGCTTGGGACGTCACGACCTGGTGCTGCTGGACGTGATGCTGCCGCGGATGTCGGGCTATCAGGTGCTGCGTGAGATCCTGCGCGAA
>NZ_BAAHXB010000236.1:0-2205 GCF_054657215.1 Endothiovibrio diazotrophicus | reverse complement strand
CAGCCCCAAGTCAGGGGGGTGTCAGGGTGGCGAAAACAGCCGTAAAGCCAGCCAGGACAAGGGATGCAGGGACACCGACAGCGATAGCGTCGAAAAAGCACTATTCCGGCACGACGCGGAAAGCCAATCGTATCGTAGCCATATCTCCGCACTAGCCGCCGAGGGTCCGCACTGATGGCGCTGCGCCGGAAGCCGGGGCCGACGACGAGACCCGCCAGGGAACGGAGTCGGCCGCTGAACCCCGACGGTATCGCGCCCTACCTGGAGAGCCACCTCGAATGGCTCACCGTCAAGAACTACAGCCCCGACACCATCAACCGCCGCGACGTGGCCCTGCGCCGTTTTATCGAGTGGTGCGACGAGCGTTCCCTGAACCAGCCCCAGGAGATCACCAAGCCGATCCTGGAGCGTTACCAGCGTCATCTCTACTACTACCGCAAGGAGAACGGCCAGCCGCTCACCCTCGGCACCCAGCACTCGCTGCTGGCGCCGGTGAAGACGTTTTTTAAGTGGCTGACGCAGGAGAACCACCTGCTCTACAACCCCGCCTCGGAGCTGATGCTGCCGAAGCAGCCCAAGCGCCTGCCGCGCGACATCCTGAGTGTCGCCGAGGTGGAAAGCATCCTCGCCCAACCGGACCACTCCACCCTCGGCGGTCTGCGCGACCGCGCCCTGCTGGAGACGCTGTACTCCACCGGCCTGCGGCGGATGGAGCTGCCGGCGCTGAAGGTCTACGACATCGACCGGCACCGCTCCATCGTCATCGTGCGCGAGGGCAAGGGACTGCGTGACCGGATCATTCCCATCGGCGAACGCGCCCTGGCCTGGGTGGAGAAGTACCTCGACGAGAGCCGCCCCCAACTGCTGCTCAACGTGCATGAGGAGGCGCTGTTTCTCAACGACTACGGGGAGGCGCTGCCGCGTGACGCCCTGGCGAGGAAGGTGAAGCACTACATGGAGCAGGCCGGGGTCAAGAAGACCGGAAGCTGCCACCTGTTTCGTCACGCGATGGCGACCCACATGCTGGATAACGGCGCCGACACCCGGTTCATTCAGGCGATGCTCGGGCACGCCGATCTGGCGACCACGCAGATTTACACCCACGTCTCGGTGGAGAAGCTCAAGGCGGTTCACGCGGCGACCCATCCGGCGAAGCTGCGGCGGGAGGTGGATCGGGGAGCCGGCGAGAATGGACGGGAGGCGGAGCGGGAGGCGCTGTTTACCGCTTTAGCTGCCGAAGAAGACGAAGAGCTGGACGGGTGACGGTGGCTGTCGGACGCGCCGCCGCGCCGGAGACCTCGGAGCCATCCGGACCCGGAAGACGCGCTCGGACCGCCCGTCACGGCGCTTGCAAAGCCCGGCAAGGGGCGCGCCGCCAGTCCATGGCGCAAGTCACGCCCCGTGCAGGGCTGGGCAAGCGCCGCGCCGGGCTGCGTCGGCCTCTCCCTGGCCGGTTCCGTTCGGCGTCGGTGGTCCTGTTTGGCAGGCTCGCCGTCCGTGGCTCGCGCGCTGTGGCTGTCGGACACGCCATCACGTCGGAGACCTCGGCGCCATCCGGACCCCAAAGACGCGCTCGGATCGCCCGTCACGGCGCTTGCAAGGCCCAGCAAGGGGCGCGCCGCCAGTCCATGGCGCAAGTCACGCCCCGTGTAGGGCCGGGCAAGCGCCGCGCCGGGCTGCGCCGGCCTATCCCTGGCCGATTCCGTTTGGCGCTGGTGGTCCTGTTTCTCACGCTCGCCGTCCGTGGCTCGCGATTGCCCGCTTCAGCTATCGCTCAAGCGGGAGCCGGTTTCGCTTCGCCGCGGAAAGGCTATCGCCTTACCGCGGCGAAGCGGATCACCCCCCATCCCCCTCAAGGGGGCTTCGGGCGGCCATGTAACATAACGCGGGATTACGCGCAGGCCTCCTGCCTGTCCGGCGGGGGCCGGGCCGTCCTGGCCCGGCTTGATCCCCGCCCGCGTAATCCGCGCTATGTTAAATGGCCGCCGCCCCCCTCCCTGGGGGCCAAAAGGTGTGCGCGCTTCCCTGCGCGCACCGCCGGTCCGATCCGCGGCGCTGCGCGCGGGCCGCTACCGCGTCCCGTGCTCGTTCGCCGCGGCTCGGCCCGGCCCGTTTGGATTCCCCGCCCGCCCACGTGTCAGGGGCTGGCGGGCTCCAGCCGCTATCGCGTCTTACGCTCCCGCCAGCCCCTGCCACCCCCCAATG
>NZ_BAAHXB010000235.1:0-2262 GCF_054657215.1 Endothiovibrio diazotrophicus | reverse complement strand
CCGCGCCGCCGAGCAGCGGGACGAAGGTGACCTGATCGAGGAAGTGCTGCTCGTAGCCCTCTTCGGTGCGGTAGATCAGCAGCAGTTGCTGGCTGCGACCGGCGCCCACCGGGATCACCAGCCGGCCGCCCACCGCCAGCTGTTCGAGCAGCGCCTCGGGGACCCGTTCGGGGGCACAGGTGACGATGATCGCGTCGAACGGCGCCTCCTCCGGCCAGCCCCAGCCGCCGTCGGCGTGGCGGGTGCGCACGTTGCGCATGCGCAGCTCCCAGAAGAGATCGCGGACGCGCTGGTAGAGCTGGGTGATGCGTTCCACCGAGTAGACGGCGATCGGCTCGCGCTCGGTGGCCAGCGCCGCCAGGATCGCCGCCTGGTAACCGGAACCGGTGCCGACCTCCAACACCTTCGGCGGGATGCCGTCGGCGATCAGCGCCTCGGTCATCCGTGCCACCACCCACGGCTGGGAGATGGTCTGGCCGTAGCCGATGGGCAGCGCGCTGTCCTCGTAGGCGCGGGTGGCCATCGCCTCGTCCATGAACAGGTGGCGGGGGGTGTAGCGGATCGCCTCCAGCACCCGGTGGTCCTGGATCCCCTCCTGCTTGAGCCGCTCCACCAGGCGGTCGCGGGCACGCTGGCCGGTCATCCCGCTGCCCTGGATCAGCTGGGGGGTGATCGGCGGTCTCACGGCGCCCCCTCCAACCAGCGGCCGGTGGCCGCCAACACCTCATGGCGGGTGAGGTCGACGTGGATCGGCGTGATCGAGGCCCAACCCTCGGCCACCGCATGGAAATCGGTCCCCTCGCCGCCGTCCTGCTGCGGCCCGGCGGCACCGATCCAGTAGAGGGTCTTGCCGCGCGGATCGGTGCCCGGCACCACCGGCTCGGCCTTGTGCCGGTTGCCGAGGCGGGTCGCCTTCAACCCCTTCAACTGGTCGAGGGGCAGATCGGGGACGTTGACGTTGAGGATGGTCTGGGCCGGCAGACCGCTCTCGCCGATCCTCGCCAAGAGCCGCGCCACCACCTCGCCGGCGGTGGCGTAGTGGGTGAAGGGGCGCTCGCCCACCAGGGAGATGGCGATCGCCGGCAGGCCCAGGCTGCGCCCCTCCATGGCGGCGGCGACGGTGCCGGAGTAGAGCACGTCGTCGCCCAGATTGCCGCCGGCGTTGATCCCGGAGAGGACGATGTCCGGCTCCTCCTCCAGCATCCCGGTGACCGCCAGGTGAACGCAGTCGGTAGGGGTGCCGTTGGTGCCGAAGAAGCCGTTGTCGTGACGGGTCACGCGCAGCGGGCAGTCGAGGGTGAGGGAGTTGCTGGCGCCGCTGCGGTCGCGGTCGGGGGCGACCACGGTGACCGTGCCGAAGCGCTCCACGGCAGCGGCCAGCGCACTGAGCCCCGGGGCAAATACCCCGTCGTCGTTACTGAGCAGGATCTTCATCGCATGGGGTTGCCGAACGGTCGGCAGGGCCTCTCTTTATGTAATGATTTATAATAACTTTTTCCCGACCGTTGCCCAAGCCGAAAAATTCCCTCCCGACGCCGTCATGAAGTACCCCCGCGAATTGAGCGATGAGGAGCTCGCGGCCTTCCGCGAAGCGGTCGCCGACGTGCGCCCGTTGGCCGATGACGGACGGATCGAACCGCAGCATCGGCGCCCCCGCCCCACCCCGCGGATGAGCCGGCGCGACGAGGAGCAGGTGATCGAGGAGCTCTTCTCCGACGAGTACCACCCGCTGGGGGTGGAGGCCGGCGAGGAGATCTGGTTCGCCCGACCGGGCTTGCAGCACAACGTGATGCGCAAGCTGCGCCGCGGCCAGTACGCAGTGGGGGCGGAGCTGGACCTGCACGGCCTGACGGTGGAGCTGGCGCGGCGCGAGCTGGCGGAGTTCCTGCTGGCCGCGCTGGCCCGGGGGATGCGCTGCGTGCGGGTGATCCACGGCAAGGGGCGCCGCTCCAGCGCCAAGGGACCGATCCTCAAGGGCAAGGTGGACCGCTGGCTGCGCCAGCGCGACGAGGTGCTCGCCTACTGCTCGGCCCGCCCGGTGGACGGCGGTACCGGCGCCCTCTACGTCCTGCTGCGCAGGACGTAGAGGGCGCAGTGTTGAGTGATTCAGCGGCGTAAGGAACACCGTCAGCGGAAGAAACGGATACGCCTGTAGCGATCCCAAGCGGGCCGGATATCGGGCGGCCCGCGGCCGCCGCGACCTCTCCGTGGGCACCAACGCAAGACACGAATTCAGCCCAACGGTCGGCACGGCCCAATCAC
>NZ_BAAHXB010000234.1:0-2430 GCF_054657215.1 Endothiovibrio diazotrophicus | reverse complement strand
AGCGCTACGGGGTCAGGTCTTTCTTATTGCCTATCAATGCGATTCCAGGTAGTGTTACCCCATGGCCAGACCACTACGAATTGAATTCGCAGGCGCCCTTTACCATGTAACCTTTCGAGGAAATGGGCGCGAGGAGATTTATATCAGCCGCATTATCAATCGAGAAAAAAGGCAACGAGAAAGACCTGACCCTATTTTTCGCGCCGGCTCGCCGCAACGGCGACCCCAGATACCGGTGGAAGACGGCCTCCAGCGAGACGGAGGCCGTCTTCCCCGGTCAGCTCCAAAAAGATATTTTCTACCCCTACCTTGACCACGGGCTTGTCCAACAAACGGTTCAGATCGTGGTTCGCTTCGCTGCGCTCAGCGAACACGATCTAACCTTATTCGTTATGGAGTCGAGATGATGAGAGTGGGACTACGCTCTACGCTTACGATGCAGTAGGAAACCTGACCAGTGTAACCCGGAGTGATGACGTGGTGATCGACTATCTGATCGATGGTCGAAATCGCCGTATCGGCAAGAAGGTCGATGGTTTGCTGATCCAGGGATTTCTCTATAAGGATCAGCTAAACCCCGTCGCCGAGCTGGACGGGGACAACAACGTAGTCAGCTATTTCATCTACGCCGACAAGCCAAACGTACCCGCCTATATGGTCAAGGAAGGTGTGAGTTACTCTATCATCAGCGACCACCTGGGAAGCCCACGGATGGTGATCGACAGCAACACCGGCTCGGTGGTGCAGCGGATGCGCTACGACGAGTTCGGGCGGGTGATCGAGGATACCAATCCGGGGTTCCAGCCATTCGGATTCGCTGGGGGGCTGTACGATCGGGATACGGGATTGGTGCGGTTTGGAGCGCGGGATTATGATCCGAAGACGGGACGGTGGACGAGTAAGGATCCGGTGAGATTTGATGGTGGAATAAATTTGTACACCTATGTACTCAACGACCCACTGAACCTTACCGATCCTTTGGGACTTTACACCGCAGTAATTCATGTCAGTGGTGCAATTCCTCACTCGGCGATATATATCGGCGGCGATGGTAGGACTCCATTCCTTTACGATCCCGCGGGATCCTATCAACCAACAGGGGGAGAGCCTCGAGGTACCGGTGATTATTTTGAGGGGAACGCGGCAAGCATCTCGGATTATGTCAAGTTCCACATTGACAGAGGTGATATCGTAAGAATCTATCCAGTCCCAACAACACTTGAACAGGAGCGGGGAATAATTGAGCGCGCTACAAGGCTGGGTGGCGCTGCGCCCTTTGAATGTGCTGCATCTGTTTCTAGCGCCCTTGGTGGTGCCTGTGGTATCGAGCCATCGGCGTGGCCAAGCTCGCTATACGACAATGCGAAGAATGCGCAATGCAGATAGCCATGCATTCTTTTCGATATTACACACGAATCTTCTTGGCACTTATCGGGACTGCTGTAACGGCCGTTGTTTACCTGATATCAGGATTGTCCAGAGTTTTTTCTGTGATGCATTCGGGAACGGTTGGATATTCTGTTTCATACATCATTATTGTGGCCATTTTCTTGTTTGCGTTGTACGAAAAGCTGAAGCGTTCCGCGCTGTGGAAGGGCGTCATTATGGGGATGGCTTCTGGTTATCTGGCTGGACTCGTTTCTTATTATATTTCTGTTCTATCGATGCCTGATGGCGTGGCCAGGCTTAACAACTTCATGCTCTTATTTGGAGTGGACACATTTCTCTTTACCCTATGGGGGAATCTTGTATTACTTTGTTGGGCATGGAGTGCCGTTGGTTTCTTGGTTGTGAGCGGTCTTTCCAAGAGACTGTAGAAAAACCCCGTTAGGTCGCAAACCGAGCGGGGTTTTGCCTCTCAACCCTCCTCGACCGTCACCAGTGCGCTGGGGTCAGGTCTTTCTTGTTGTCTATCAGCGCAATTCCAGGTAGTGTGACCCCATGGCCAGACCACTACGAATTGAATTCGCAGGCGCCCTTTACCATGTAACCATTTCGAGGAAATGGGCGCGAGGAGATTTATATCAGCCGCATTATCAATCGAGAAAAAAGGCAACGAGAAAGACCTGACCCTATTTTTCGTATGACCCTATTTTTCCGATATCGGTAACGCGTTCGCATGAGTTAAGTGAAACGAATCTGGACCACGGCGACGAGTCCGTACGGGGTTCGGCGAAACCAACAGACTTGATTGACCATCGCCGCGGTCCATCCAAACAGCCAGCGAGAACTCGGGCGCGCGATCGGGAAAGCTCATCGCCGAGCGGCTGCTACCACGGGTGCCCGGCGGGTACCAAAGAGGCATTCGTGCCCTTGACAGGGGTCGGCTAATGGGTGACCCCGCTGTGCACCGCGGCGCCTTCCACGTTTGCACCGGACGCTGAATCGAAACCCGTTCTGCGGCAGCTTCCAGGACGCGACCGGGAGGAG
>NZ_BAAHXB010000233.1:0-2445 GCF_054657215.1 Endothiovibrio diazotrophicus | reverse complement strand
GGGATCGACGAAGGTCTCGGCCAGCACGACCTCATGGCCGAAGCGCGCCTGCCAGGCCTCGGCCAGACCCCGCAACGACAGCGCCAGCACCTTGGAGGCCAAGTGCTCGACGCGCACCCACGGCAACACCAGGAAGCGTACATTGTTCGCCACCGCCGAGAGCCGCCGGCGTCGCTGCTGCGCCGACCAGCCCACCCAGCAGTCGCGGCACTCGACCTTCCACGCCGCGCTGGCCCAGCCCAGGCAGGCCACCACCTGGTCGTCGAGCCAGACCAGTTGCTTGAGGTGCTCGCCGACCAGCTTGGGGCGACCGAGGTAGTGGTGATGATGGACCAGATAGTCCCACAGATAACGCTCGGCGCCCTCGGCGAGGCGAATCCGCGGTTCGGGATAGTCGCCGATCCGCCCGCTCAGCTCCTGCCGGACGAACAAGGGGGATTGGGAGAAGTCCTGGGGCTTGAGATTGTTCTTCGGTCGCAGGCGGGGAGGCAACTGGACATGGCCGGCCTCCTCCAGACGCAACAGCAGATCGCGGGCGGCGTACTCCTTGAGCTTGCCGTTCGCTTGGCGCCAGTCCCAGCGCTCGCAAAGCCGCCGGGCGATGTGGCTGCGCCCCCGGGCATAGTCGGTGGCAATGGCCTCGCGGATCTCCCGCAGATCGACCTCGCGCAGGTCGCGGCCCCGGTAGCGCAATACGATTTCGTGGTCTCGTCCTTCCATGGACGAGAAGGCTACCCGCTTGGCGCTTCTGACGCCAGCGGTTTTTTCAAAGGGCTAAAGTCTTACCGTTCGGGTGATGGCAAGCGTTAAAACACAAGATGAAATAGATATCCTACTTTTCTAAAATATTCGTAGTTGAATCATTACCAGATGGTGATCGACGCACTGGAAAATTACTGTTGGAGGATATAGATTCTGTCAATGAAATCCATCAAAGAAATTTAAACACTGAACTAGTGATAGCTAAGACGAAGACTGAATTCATTGCATGCCTTGAACGGATACGAAGTGAAGCGTCACAAGGCGAATACCCTATCCCTCATATTGAATGCCATGGCTCCGATAACAAGACAGGGCTTATTCTTGGAGATGACCAATATCTAAGCTGGTCAGAGCTTAAACCTTTCTTAACTGCTATAAACGTAGCAACAAGGTGTAACCTACTAATCGTAATGGCCTCATGCTACGGCGGTTATCTCGGCAATATTGTTCTCCCTACTGATCGCTCACCATGTTGGGGTTTTATTGGCCCGACCGATAGCGTTTATCCTGATGAGCTACTGTCTACATTTAATGCATTTTATGGAAAGCTATTGGATACGTTGAATGGCGATGAATCATTAACGGCACTAACTTCTCGAAAGCTGAGCTTTGGTGGATACTATTTTACAACCTCAATTGGCATCTTTAAACATGCATACTCAGAGTATCTGAAGAAGTATTGTTCCGGGTCCGCACTGGAGGAAAGCGCAAAACGCATGTACCGCGCGCTTCGAAAAAATGGCACAGCAAGTAGCCTGGATGGAGCGCAGCGGAATCCGGGACGTGCGGGGCAGCCTTCGGGAATCCCCGGATTCCGCTATGCTCCATCCAGGCTACTTGCTGCAAGTGCCGTTTGGCGCGAGTCGAAACCAATATTGTCACCTGAAATAGCAAGTAGCCTGGATGGAGCGCAGCGAAATCCGGGACGTGTGGGGCAGCCTTCGGAAATCCCCGGATTCCGCTACGCTCCATCCAGGCTACTTGCTTACCTGTTCGAGTTAATTATTTCAATCCCGACTACATAATTTCAGCAACCAGGAGTCCAAGCAATATAATACCAACCCCCCCAATCACAATCGAAAAATAATGGGACATTCTAACATACGAAAAACCAGTAACAAGCGCACATTGACCCGGACACCTTTTATTAAAGAACACGACCCCCCTGCCAACCACCTCAGCCATAAAATCTATGGCCTTTTTTTCTTCATCAAAGCACACCCCCTTCTTGTCCAAGGAAACCACAGAAGAGACATAACTAATCCCACCAACTTCATACTCATACGTGATTCTTGGGCAATATATTGAATACCCACCATAAAGCTGGATCTCATCAACTTCCTTTACCGAGGCATCAACCACCTGGATTGCGGCCTTGCACCATGCTTTACTGGAACCAAAAAGAAGCAGACTACGCCCCCCATAAATAACCAACAAACCACCAAGAACAAATATAATAAAACAAGGACACACTTCCACACCCCCAACCCTATGACCTTCTACAGAAAGGGCCTGACGTCATCGACTCTCTGATAAAGTTAAAGAAATACCCCAACACAGCCCCAGCCGCAAACGCTAGAAGCGGCATTGCCATCGATATAAAAGCAAAAACAACCCCAATCGCAATCAACGACAAGAATGTATGTGTAACAATAACGGCAGACAGCGCACCTCCAGAGCAGC
>NZ_BAAHXB010000232.1:0-2449 GCF_054657215.1 Endothiovibrio diazotrophicus | reverse complement strand
CAAGGAGGTGAACCACGAGATCCGCATAGGGCAGTACTTCTTCTGCGACATCATGAACGAGGGGGTGGTGCTCTACGACGGCCACCGCTCGCAGTTCGCCCACGTCAAGGCGCAGGCCCCGGAGGAGCGGTTGGCGTTGCCCGAGGACGGCGAGGCGCCGGAGTTGCCGCCGCTGCCGGAGGTGGAGGATCGGGCGGCGATGGAGCGCTGGGGGCGGTTGGTGGCGGCGGAGCAGCGGGAGCGCGGTTTGGCGGAGGGGCTTAAGCGGGAGACCGCTCGGGCCCGCAAGATTGCCGGTACGCTGTTGGCCAAGGGGATGGCGGCGGAGGAGGTGGCGGAGATCACCGGGCTCTCCGTCAATGAGGTCGAGGCGCTACCAGATCGCCCGTAACCCCTCCACGCTCCGCAACTTTTCGTCACGGGTCACCAAGGTTGCGCCGTGAGCCAGCGCCGTTGCCGCGATCAACCGGTCGGCGGGATCGCCGTGGGGAATCTCGCTCGACTGCGCCCGCGCCGCCACTTCGACGGTAATCGGCAGCACCTCGACCCCCCGTGCCGCTACCACCGCCTGTAGAAAGGTTTCGCTGTCGGTCGCTATTTGCACACGCCCCTTGGCGATCAGCATGGCGATCTCCCACAGGGTGATCCCCGAACAGGCGAGGTCGCGGCGAGCCTCTCCTTCCTCCAGCAGCCGCCGGGCGGTCGGCGACAGCCGTTCCGGGGTCAGGGCGTCGAAGAGCAGCACATGGGTGTCACAGATGATCTTCATCGGCGGTCCACTCCTCTCCGACGCCGCTCTCCACGTCTCCGACCACCGCTCCTTGGCGCAGCTCGGCGAGCAGTGCCTTCGCTTCGGCTCGCGGGTTTTCCTGTGGCACGATCCGGGCGATGGTCTTGCCCCGGGAGGTGATCTCGAACTCTTCGCCTCTGCCCACGCGGGCCAAATATTCGGGCAGGTGCTGGCGCAGCTCGGTGACGTTGACGGCGGTTGGATGAGACATGATGGAGACCTCATGTACATTTGTTCTGTACATGGTGATTGCTCGTGGGGCAATCGTCAATTCCGCCTTTCACCGCATGCAGTGAAAGCGCCGCGCGCGCTGGAGGAAGCGGCAGAGGCTTTCGGGCTCTCCGTTGCGGAGATCGGGACGTTGGAGTCCGATTTTTCGCTGGTGGCTAGCGGAGGGGCCGGCGGTAGATTCTGACGGGGTATCGCGGCTTTCGCTCCGCTGCCTCCGTTTGCGTCGGCGAAGCATCGCCGACCTACGGTTTTGTGGAAGGAGGTCGTCAAATCCCCTCGATCCCGATCATTCCTTCAAATCGCTCGAAATCCTTGATGTTGTGGGTTAGCAGGGAGGGGACGCCGAAGGCCTGCATGGTGGCGACAATATTGGCGTCATGCACCTGCTTTCCGCCAATCTGAAAATTTCTCACCAGTTCGACAAGCCGTTCGGTAACGGTGGCGGTGTCGTCCGCTACATGAAACCGTTCTTCCAAATAGCGCACCCGCTCAATCACCACCTCCGATGCCAAGGGTTGAGCGAAAGTCTGTGGTCGGGTGCGAACCGCGATGAACTCGCGTAACACTTGGCGACTGATCCACAGGGAGCGCCCGGCCTTATGTGCAGCCCGGAGCGCATTGAGCGCTTGCTTGTGCTGCGGAGCGGATGTCACGTTGGCGTAGATCAGGATATTGGTGTCGATGAAAAGCGCGTTATCGTCCGTCGTCACCATACAGATCCCCTCTGCGCAAACTTAAGCCTTCCGGCCACGGGCCGGAATCATCCACCGGAAAATCCAGCGGCTCTTTGCCGGTAGCGCGCTTTCGGGCCGTCGTGCGCTCGCGCAGGAAATCCACGAAGTCTTCCACTTCCGCGATTCGCTCGGTGGGCAGGGACTGGATTTTTTCCATCAACGTCTGTGCGCTTTGTGCCGGGATGCTCATCGGGTGAAGTCTCTCTTTACCGTGGGTCCGTTGCTGGCCGATGTGAGGACCGCCCTGCCCTCGATCCGTCTCAACACGTTGGGGCTCCATGTAGTCTACCATCCAGCTACCCAACCGCCTGTAACCCTTCCGCGCAAAGCCGCCTCTCGCCATCGGTGGTCCACTTCCCTCCGCTGCCGCTCACTACCCGATACGCGCCAGCGCGAGCGGCAGCGGCTCGGTCCGAATCCCCTGAATCTCCCCGCCGCGCCGCGACCGGTCGAGAATCCGCGCATTGGGATACTTGGCGATCTGCTTGAGCGCCTTCGGGCGCAGTTGGCCGGTCCATTTCACCTCCACCGGCCAGAAGCGCCCGCCGTCGACGTAGGCGACATCCACCTCTCCCTCCGCCTTGATGTGGTAGGTGGGGAAGCGTAGACCACGTAACGGCGGTCGAGCGGGTGGAGCCGCTCGGAGAAGCGGTTGAGCGCCTGCTTGAAGCTCCGGTTCCAGGTGGCCGCCGCT
>NZ_BAAHXB010000231.1:0-2574 GCF_054657215.1 Endothiovibrio diazotrophicus | reverse complement strand
ATGGTTAAGTGCAATGCATTCGATAGATCATCTGTGTTTCCAAAAACAAAAGCTTTCGCAAGAAAGCACGGTGTAGATTTGGCGATACCTAATTGCGCTGGAAGTGGAATAGGAAATGCTTTAATGTACACGCGGTTAGTAGAAGACTGGTCCAGAATGAATGGCAGACCAGCAACTATTGCGACAGCGCCCCTAAATCCTTCTATAGGACATATCGCTGGAGAGGATGGCTTTGCAATTTGGAGGAACAATCCTTTTATATCAAAAGTGCTAAATGGGAGTGATCTTGATCCGAAAGAATTCACCATTATTGATGAGGAACGGCGGTCTTTAGTTCACTCTGGCCATATAATTAACAACATTGGTTTTGCGTATGGAGTGAAGCCAAGAACGCTACGGCCTTCAATCTATTTATCGCATGAAGAAATGAAATGGGCAATGAATGCTCTATCAAATTGCCGCCGCCCATTGATTTGCTTACATCCAGGAGGAAATTCAAAAAGCGACGATGGCTCGTTCTGGGCGATAGAGATCTGGAAATCTATAATCAAAGAATTTTCTTCTCATGCCGGTTTATTCCAGATTGGAAGAAAAGAGTTAGGAGATAGAGACGTGGGATTAGCGAATCCTGCCACCAGCCTGCGAGAGACTATGGCTCTCATCTGGGCGTCCGATATATTTGTTGGATTTGATAGCGCCCCTATGCATATCGCGACCGCCTTCGAGAAGCCGGTAATATCACTATTCGACATGGAAAAAAAGGTACAACTCGAAAATAAGTATGGAACCCACCATGCGCCGTCCGTAATACTTCGGTGGGCTTATCCACAAAATATAAATATAGCGATAATGTACAACGACAAAGAAGTTGCTCATAGCAGTCTGTGCAATAAACTACATGAAATTATATACTCTTTAACATATAGCATATAAATCAATTCCCAAGGAATTAATGTTGACGGGATAACAGGTGCATGGTGCCTCCTTGCAATATCCATTGTCCAATCCGCGATGCACATCCACAGCTAGTAATTCCGTCCCTTTTTTGAGTGCAGAACATAACTTATCTATATTTTTTCCAATGACCATCAACATGGACCCCGTCCCTTCGTCTGTAACAATAGGAAAAACATTGCTATCAGTTTTTCTTACACAATATGTATCTGACGCGCCAAGCGCCTCATCATATATTGATATCAGTGACGATTCGCCCATCTCCTTACATATGCTAGAATGAATCCATGCCAATCGCTCTATCGCGGCTGTTTCTCCAAATGGATTTCCAGCAGCAAATTTTGCGACAATATAGTTATTTATAGACCTTATTTGCTCCCTAATATTATCTCTCCACGCAGCTTCCAATGCCCATCTTCTAAACGCATCTCCGGCCCCAACAAAATTCCCCTCTTTCATTTTTAATGTCCCACGCAATAGTCCTGTAGAAATTTTTATATTATTAAATGATCCTCTGTCTATTAGCTTGTCAGCCTCATCAAGATATACTCTAGATAGATTTAAATCATTAAGAGTAAGCGCAACCGTGGCAGCGACAATCAAATCGTGACAACGCTGGCGTGCGCACCCCGGTTCGTTAATCATTGTGTTGCATATTTTTTCCGAGATTTCTGGCCTTGTATGCGCATACATTATAGCCATCTCGCCTCTCAAAACATTGTTAATTGCCGGATCATCCATGACAACATCGGGCGTTTGCAACTTTTCAGCCAAAATGCCAGCCCTGCTGCCCACCTCCCACTCACCGAACAAGGACGCTGCGCTTACCAGACGATTCAAAGCCTGTGAAAGCTCTAGTTTCGATCGAGTGCATTGAATACTTTTTTTTGCCCAATGAGCATAACCCCGCCTGCTTGCCGATCGTATTGATAAGTGAGAAAGGCTATGAGTGTACTTTCTCTTGTATTCTATATATATCTCCGGATCAACTTTTGATTCTTTAGACTTTATGTGATTTAATCCTCTTTTGTTTAGTTTGTATAAATTCTTTTGGCTAACTAAGTAGTACCCTATCCTTGTTATTTCGACCAAGCACGAATGATATGATAGCAGCGAGCCATCATCATTCTTTCTTTGTAGTATTTCTAGAATCCCTCTCAGGCAAGGGAGGCGTTTGGCGTAATCATCTCCTGAGTATTGAATTGCATAATTATATGAATTGATTGCGCTAGACGATCTTCCAATATAGCCATTTATCTTTGCAGATATCATCGCGTTTTTATAATTATCATCCGTGCATTTTTTTGCCGCCATTTGGCAAAGAGAAACCCCCTCTGAGTGACTTGCAAACCACTCGTTAGCGGCAGATCTAATATACTCGTGTGAAAATCGAAAAATATCATCGTCTATCCGCTCTAAAAATCCTGCGGCTACATGACGTAGCAGATTCTCCTCTATAGATTCAACATCCCTGCCGATAAGTCTTGATAATGTCTTGTGCGATATCTCATTGGACACTATGGAATACATCCCTATTGAAAGGGACCCACCCCATTCTCCGACAAATTGGTTACTTAGCTTTTTGTGGTGTTAGCGGCTGCGCAAAACCGCGCATAAATA
>NZ_BAAHXB010000230.1:0-2579 GCF_054657215.1 Endothiovibrio diazotrophicus | reverse complement strand
GGGATATGCCTACTACTACGCCTTTTTCATAAAAAGAAAAATTCTTGGTCAACTCTTCGATTTCTACTTCACTTAGTCCACTACGCGATCGCATTTGTATGCGCTGCTGATTTCCACTGTCTCTGTCTTTTGCTGTAACATGAAGGACGCCATTTGTATCAATGTCGAAAATCACTTCTATTTGGGGTATGCCCTTGGGCTTTTTGGGTATGCCAGACAGTTCAAAACGACCGAGGGAATAGTTAGCGGAAGCGAATTCATTTTCCCCCTGCACGACATGGACAGTGACAGATGTTTGGTTGTCCTCAGCGGTTGAAAATGTTTGCGAAGCCTTTGTTGGGATCGTGGCATTACGTTCAATTAACTTCGTGGCTACCCCGCCCCAAGTTTCAACACCGATGGAAAAAGGAAGGATATCCAATAACAGTACGTCTTTAACATGTCCCGTTTTTACGCCTGCCGTAATGGCAGCGCCCAAAGCCACTAGGTCTTCTCTTCTCAATTCGCCCAGAGGCTCTTTCCCGAATAAATTGGCCAATGAATCTCTAATGAGAGGGATTCTTGTACTTCCGCCTACCAATATAACATTATCAATATCTTTCGGCGTCCAGCCTGCGTCCCTGAGTGCTCTTTTGCAAATGTCAATCGCATTGTTAACAGAGTCATCTATTAACTCTTCCAAAATTTTTCTTGTTAGTATATAATTAAGATGAATGGGGCCCGATGAATCCGTGGCGATAAACGGAAGATCTAGTTCTGTAACAATTTCCGTTGACAAAGCTATCTTGGCGTTCTCAGCAGCCTCTTTTAGTCGCTGGATCGCGACAGGGTCGCTCAATAAATCTATCTTATTATTTTTTTTAAATTCATTAGCTATGTGGTTTATGATTTTCAAATCAAAATCTTCGCCGCCAAGAAATGTATTCCCATTAGTTGACAATACCTCGAATTGCGCCTCCCCATCAACCTCCGCAATTTCAACAATACTGATATCAAATGTACCGCCGCCTAAGTCGTAAACTACAATCTTTTCATCTCGAATATGTTTTTTGCCGTATGACTCAGCTGCTAATGTTGGCTCGGCGTAAAGACCCAGAACATTAAATCCCGCAATTTTTGCCGCATCTATAGTAGATTTTCTCTGAGAATCATTGAAATATGCCGGAATTGCGATTATTGCATCAGTAACGCTATCTCGTAAGAATATCTCGGCAGACCTTTTTAGCTTCTGTAGTGTGAAAGCCGCAATCTCTTCAGGCGAGTATTGATTTCCTTGTAATATCACCCGAACGTCTCCGTTGTCGGAAGATACTATCTCATAGGGCACAAAACTCTTTAATTGCTGCACAACAGGGTCATTAAATCTACGACCTATCAAGCGCTTGACAGAGTAAATAACGTTTTTTGGATCTTTTAGGGCATACCTTTTCGCTGAGTTTCCAATTAATATTTTTCCATCATCAGATATCGCAACATGAGACGGGGTGGTTCCATCGCCTTCAGAATTTTCAATTATCACTGGCACCCCGTCACGAAAGACAGAAATGCGTGAACTAGTAGTTCCCAGATCAATGCCAACTGCATAGGTCATTTACTGTACGATTCCTGTGTTCAGTTGCTAACGCACAGGATCTTATCCGGCCCGCGCCGGCACCCAAGCCAGCGCATGCCCACCGCCCCATCCGCGCGGGTCGGATAAGGCGTGTTGGACTGAACCGCCCGGCACGGCCTTGATGGCTATGGGAAAACTATCGGGACACGAACTCCCGCACGGTGGGTGTTCGCAGAGCAGCGGTAGAAACGGGGAGCGGGACTGGGTATCCATTGTGGCACTCCGGCCAAATTCCATGTCCGTCCACTATCCCAAAGCCTCCCGAATCGGTCAATTCCCGAGAATCGCCCGCTCCATGCCCTTCCGCGCCGGCTGGAAATTGAACGTCCACGATCGATTCGCTGTCGTCTCTTTTCCATCCTATCCCCCTGGAGGACCGGTCGCCGGCGGTCGGCGCAACGGGGCGATCTCCGCCACCCACCGCAGCCGCCCGTTCCCACAGACCGGACAGCGGTGGATATCGATGCCGACCACGCGAAGCATGAACGCCTCGACACCCTCCGCTTCCAGCGGCTCCGGTGGCGGCACCTATAGGAAATTTCTGACTGATTATCAGACGGAAGAGGAAATTACTCGTCCTCCCTTGAAAGGCGTCGTCGCCTTCCCGATACTGTGGAAAACCACACGCTCACTTCATTGACACCCCACGCCATGACCACTCTCCCTACCGACTCCCCCAACAGCGCTCCCCGCTGCCTCACCAAAACCCTCGATCACCTGCCCGAGCCCAAGCGGCTTCAGCTCCAGGCGATCACCGAGCGGCTCTGCGCGGCGGTGGCCCTCGACTGGGTGGTGCTGTTCGGCAGCTACGCCCGCGGCGATTGGGTCGAGGACCCGCTCCACGGTTACTTCTCGGACTACGACCTGTTGGTGGTGGTCTCCGATCCGGCGCAGGTTCGCCAGTACGGCCTGTGGGAGCGGGTGGAGCAGGAACTCCAGGCGATCGCCGGCCGGGTGCCGGTTACCC
>NZ_BAAHXB010000229.1:0-2580 GCF_054657215.1 Endothiovibrio diazotrophicus | reverse complement strand
GCTGCCGAAGAGCACCAGCCAGTCGAGGGGAACGGTCGAGCAGAGCACCTCCTTGATGCGCTCAAGCTGATACCGCTTCGCCTCCGGCAGATGGTCGAGGGTATTGGTGAGACAGCGGGGAGCATTGTTGGCGGGAGCGGGAGGGGCGGTGGTCATGGAGCAGTACCCCAGTGGACTGACTGTGTTGTTTTGCACAGTATCGAGAGGCGGCAACGGACTTTCAAGGGGTGAGGTCAAATTTGCGCCTCTGCCTGATAGCCAATAAGAAAATTCCTATATCCTGCAACAACAGGTCACAAAGAACGTTTTGGCGCACCCGTTGCCTTGGGTGTCCCTGTAGCTGATCATCCCCGCCGCCACCGCCCGCCGGCTCAGCCGCACCCCCGAAGGGATGGCCCTCACCGCCGCCGCCCTCGGCGCACCGGCGGTCCTCGGCGGGCTGGCCGCCTCCTGGCAATGGGACACCCCCGCCGGCCCCTCGGTGGTGGTCACCGCCGCGCTGCTCTTCACCCTCACCCAGCTGGTACCCGATAAACGATGAGCACGACATCGCCTGTAGGAGCGGCCCCCAGGCCGCGATGACACCCTATCCGCGCCTACCGCCAGCCGAACCGAAGCGCCCCCCCGTCGCCCCGATCGCGGCCTAAAGGGCCGCTCCTACAATGAACCGCATCGGCAAGACGCCCCCCGGTCATGACATCTCGCCCGACGGGCCTTAAGATCTCACCACCGGACCTGAGCAAGGGCGCCTCTCGTGACCAACTACTCGACCTCCCCGCCCCACGCCCCACCCTTCAACCAATGGCTGCTGAACCTCCCCCGGGACGATCAATCGTTCGAACAGAAGCCCTTTCGCCCCCGCGCCCCGGAATATTGACGGCCTCCCACCATGCGAGAAATCGGCAAACGAACCCAACGCCCCACCGGCGAGCCCCGACCGCCGACCCCGGAAGAGCGGAAATGGGTCGAGAAAATGGCGCAGCACCCCACCCGCATCCCCAAGGGCGTGTTCCGCTACCGCAGCCACGAAGAGGCCAACCGCGACTGGGAGAAGTGGCATGTTGAGCAGGTTGTGGAACTGGCTGACCGGCGCCAGCGATAAACTCCGGGAAACCCCCGGCGACTACGTCCGCCCCGCCACCTGGGAGGACGTCGTCCGCGTCGTCCGCCTGCTCAAGGAGCACGAGGTGGAGTTCATCCTGGTCGGCGGCTACGCCCTCGCCGCCCACGGCTACACCCGGATGACCGAGGACATCGACATCGCGGTCGCCCCCTCCCCGGAAAACGCCCGCCGCTGGGTCCTCGCCCTCAGCCACCTGCCGGACGCCGCCGCCGCCGAACTCACCGGCGAGGAGGACCCCTTCCAAGGCGACCACCTCCATGCCATCCGCATCAACGACGAGATCACGGTTGACCTGCTCCCCTCGGTCTGCGGACACGCCTTCGAAGAGCTGGCCCGCCACGCCGAGGCGGTGGAGATCGGCGGCATCGACATCCCCGTGCTCAGCCTCAAGGGGCTGCTGCTGACCAAGCAGGGACTGCGCGACAAGGACCGCGCCGACGCCGCCCTGCTGCGCCGGATGATCGAATCGCTGGATGATGGAAGGGACCGGGAAGCGGATCGATAGCGCCTACGCTGCGGCGCGGCCACCCGTAGCCCGCCGCTCGACAAGCCGAAAGAGACGACCTGAAGGAACCTCACCCCGCCCCCACGAAAAACCCATAACTCCCCGTACACTACCCACACCCGGGAGTAGGTCGGCGATGCCTCGCCGACGCAAACGGAAGCAGCGGGAGCGGGGCCGCGAGAGGATACCCGACCGCGCCAAACCGTTCGGCCAGGTTCGGCGCGCAGTTTCCCCACGGTGCCCCCGTTCCCGTCGGCGAAGCATCGCCGACCTACCACGACCGTACGGATGCCAAACCGCAGGTCGGGTCGAGCGCAGCGAAGCCCGACCAACATCGATCCATCCAACAGACGCGACCGACAACAAGAAGGGAATCCCCCATGCACACCCCCCGCCACATCCAGCTCCTGATCGACGAGAACCTCTCCCGCCGCGAGCCGATCCTCGACCTGTGCCGCCAGGCGCTGCTGGAGGTCCCCCCGGAGATCCGCGGCCTTACCCACCTGGAGCAGCTCCTGCTGGCGGACAACGCCATTCAGCGCCTCCCCGCCTGGCTCGCCGAGCTGCCCAAGCTGCGTTTCATCCAGCTCAACATCAATCCGCTGCACGACGTGGGCAAGGTGCCGAACCTGGTGCTCGACTGGGGCGTCTGGTGGCGGCTGCGCCCCGACCCGCAACAGGTGGCCGGGCTCTGGCTGCGCTGGGAAGAGGGGGAGATGCTGGAGGAGGCGTTGGCCCTGCCGGCGTTGCGCTGGCTGGACCTCAGCGGGCAACGCCTTCGCGAGATCCCGGAAAGGGTCTTGCGTCTTGAACGGCTGGAGGTGCTTCGGCTGGAGTACAACAAGCTCACCGCCCTGCCCTACGGGATCGCACAACTCCAACACCTCACCCTGCTCGACCTCGGTAGCAACGGCCTCACCGCCCTGCCCCCCGAGATCGCACAACTCCAACA
>NZ_BAAHXB010000228.1:0-2671 GCF_054657215.1 Endothiovibrio diazotrophicus | reverse complement strand
CCTGCCTAAGGCCATGAAGCGAATTGACGACACGCTGATTGCGGCGTTGTCCGCACGGGCGGCGGAGGCCCCGCGCCGGCGGGCCAATCACAACCTCCACGGGGAGTTGAGCGATCCGGTACAGCGCTTCCTCAATGCCATCGAACCGGAGAGTTTCGTGCCGGTCCACCGCCACGCCGAGCCGCAGCGGTGGGAGCTGTTCATTGCCCTGAGCGGTGCGCTGGCGGTGCTCACCTTCGACGACCACGGTCGCGTGGCGACCCGCGACGAGCTGTGTGCGAGCGGCCCCCTGCGCGGTATCGAGATCCCCGTCGGCGCCTGGCACACGGTGGTCGCGTTGCACTCCGGCACGCTCCTCTTCGAATTGAAGGAGGGGCCCTACTCGCCGGTTACCGACAAGGATTTCGCCCCCTGGTCGCCCCGGGAGGGCGATGTCGCTAGCGGCGCGTGGCTCGAATGGTACCGCCGTGCCCGGCCCGGTGATTCCGTCCCCGCGTCCGGCTGACCGGCAACTGTATAATGCGAAGATCGAACAACGGCACAGTGTGGATGATTCATGAGCGACTCACCCCTTCGTATCGGCATCGTCACCGTCTCCGACCGCGCCTCCCGCGGCGAGTATGACGACCGCGGCGGTCCTGCCGTCCACGATTGGCTGCAACGGGCATTGATCACCCCCTGGGAGGCGGACGCGCAGGTGGTGCCCGATGAGCCGGAGCGGCTGAAGGCCGTGCTGGAGTCGCTGTGCGACGACCTGGGCTGTGCCCTGGTGATCACCACTGGCGGCACCGGGCCGGCGCCGCGGGACGTTACCGTCGACGTGACCCTGGCAGTGGGGGAGAAGGAGCTCCCGGGTTTTGGCGAGCGGATGCGGGCGGTGTCGGTGAAGAAGGTGGCCACCGCGATTCTCTCCCGGCAGACCGCGGTGATCCGCGGGCGTTCCCTGATCCTCAACCTGCCCGGCAGCGTAAAGGGGGTGGCGGAGTGTCTGGAGGCGGTCTTCGCCGCGGTACCCGACTGCATCGATCTGATCGGCGGCCCCCGCATCGAAACCAATCCGGCGGTGGTGCAGGCCTACCGCCCTCACTCGTAGTTTATTGACGTACCCATTGCGCGTGACCTTGCCCGGCCCGTCGGCGTGCGCTGTAATCCATTCGTAACCCTCCCCGGAACGGGACCATGTCCGACTTCGAGCGCCTCCTGCAAATTCTGACCACTCCCCGCGACTGGATCCGTTGGGGGGCGAGCCGCTTCAACGAAGCGGGGCTCCACTTCGGCCACGGCACCGACAACGCCGTGGACGAGGCGGCCTATCTGGTCACCCACGCCCTCCACCTGCCGCCCACGCTGCCCCCGGTCTATCTCGATGCGGTGCTGCTGCTGGAGGAGCGGGAGGCGGTGCTGGTTCTGCTCCAGCAGCGGCTGGAGCGCCGTCTGCCCGCGGCGTATCTCACCCACGAGGCGTGGTTCTGCGGTCTCTCCTTCTATGTGGACGAGCGGGTGCTGGTGCCCCGCTCGCCGATTGCCGAACTGATCGAGGAGGGGTTCGCCCCGTGGATCGACCATGCGCGGGTGGGCCGGATCCTCGACCTCTGTACCGGCAGCGGCTGCATCGCCATCGCCGCCGCCTACGCCTTTCCCGAGGCGGAAGTGGACGCGGTGGACCTCTCCCGTGAGGCGCTGGCGGTGGCCGACCGGAATATCGACCGGCACGCCCTGGAGGGCAGGGTGATTCCGGTGGAATCGGACCTCTTTGTCAGCCTGGGCCGGGAGCGCTACGACATCATCGTCAGCAACCCCCCCTACGTGGACGCCTGGGACATGGAGGCGCTTCCCGACGAGTATCGTCACGAGCCGGAGATGGGGTTGGCCGCCGGCGAGGATGGCCTCGATCTGGTGCGGCGGATCCTCCGCGAGGCCCCCGCGCACCTCAACGAGGGGGGGATCCTGGTGGTGGAGGTGGGCAACAGCGAGCACGCCCTGGTCCAGGCCTACCCCGATCTCCCCTTTCATTGGCTGGAGTTCATGCGCGGTGGCCGTGGGGTCTTTCTGCTTACGCAGGAGCAGTTGTCGGCCTACGCCGAGCAAGGGCTCGCGAAAGAATAACTTCCTGTTTTGGGAAGCCGATCCATCCTCTCCTGCGGTGTTGCGCAAAGGGTTGCATACAACGAGTACGCGCCCCTTTGCGCGCCTTGCTGGAGCGGCGTCTCGACGCCCCAAAACAGGAAGTTGTTCTTTCGCGAGCCCTAAGCCCGCATTTGTCGCCACCCCGGTCCGCAGGCCGGACGCTCTGCAACGAAATTTTTTTTTAATTTCCCTAAGGTTTCTCCGTCGGCCGTCGCTACAACTACCGGAGGCGGTAAATGCTCGGATTTCAGAGCATATCCGCCAAATATCAAAGGTCTACGGTCGAGCCAAAGTGCTCCCGCGGCCCTCCAGGAGTAGAAGATCATGGCCCAAGTCATCAATACCAACGTCTCGTCGTTGACCGCGCAACGGAACCTGAACAAGACCCAGAGCGCCCTCTCGACCTCCCTGCAGCGCCTCTCCTCCGGCCTGCGCATCAACAGCGCCAAGGACGATGCGGCCGGTTTGGCCATCTCCACCCGCTTCTCCGCCCAGATCTCCGGTCTGAACCAGGCGGTGCGCAACGCCAACGACGGTATTTCCA
>NZ_BAAHXB010000227.1:0-2702 GCF_054657215.1 Endothiovibrio diazotrophicus | reverse complement strand
GTGCCGTTCTATTACTACTTCCCGGAGGCGCGCTTTTCCCTCGCCGTCGGGGTGGCGGTGCTCGGAATTTTCTGCACGTTGACCTTCCTCCCGCTCTCCCGCTTCTGGCTGCCGTCCTCGCTGTGGGAGGTGGCGTTCCGCGTCGAGGGGGACGGCTTGAGGGTCTACAACTGGCTCGCCCGCAATGGATTGGGCGGGTTCGCGTGGTTGCTCGGGCTGGCGCTCTTCACGCCGCTCCGGGTAACCCGCGTGATTCAGAACTACCTCCTCGCGCCCCTCTACCGGGGGGCGGGTTGGCTCTTTCGCAACGGGCGGCTCGGGGTGGTGCGGAAGCGGCAGCGCTATTACGCGGGGCTGGCGTCGTGGTACGTGGAGGAGCTGCTGGCGGGCGACCCGGCAGCGATGAGCGCCGAACGGCTCCACCATCTTTCTCACCTCCACGCGGAGTTGCGCGGGGCGCCGGTGGACGGGTAGGGCGGCAGGCACGGGGGAACGGTGTAAAATGGAGGCATGTCCAAAGTGCAAGACAGACCGCTAAGGGAGGTCCCTGCCATGTCCATCATCACCATCGACGATGTGCCCGCCGAAGCCTTGCGGCAAGTGGAGCAGGAGTTGGCTAGGCGCAACCCCGGCAAGCCGGTGCATGTGACTATCGTGGACGACGAACCGGTGGAGGGCAAACCAAAGACGTTTATGGAGGCCGCTCGGCGAGCGACGCGAGAGGCTCGCACGAATGGGCTGACCTACGAGAAGTTGCAGGAAATTCTGGCGGAAGATGACTAGCGCTCGCTTCGTCGTCGATACGAACATCCTGATCAGCGTGGCGCTGGCCGCCGACTCCGTTCCGGCGATGGCCTTTGAGCGTGTTATCCAACTGGGAGCGGTCGTCTATTCTGAAGCAACGTTCAAAGAGTTCTGCCAGACACTCAACAAGCCCAAGCTGGCGAAAAGGATCGGTGACTTGTCACGCACGTTCCTCATTGACCTGTTCATCGAGGAGTTTGTGCAGATTCACCCCACCGAGACCGTCACCGACTGCCGTGACCCGAAGGACAACAAGTTCCTGGAGCTGGCGGTGGCGGGCGGGGCGAGCGCCCTTATCACCGGTGACCAAGACCTGCTCGCCCTCCACCCCTTCCGGGGAATTCCGATTCTCACCCCCGCCGATTTCCTCGCACAGTATCCTGATTGATCGTCCGGTATTTGGCGCGCAGCGGCACGGCTAAACCGCTTTTTGATGTTAGCGGGAGTGCTCAAAATCCCGTTCACGGGTAGGGGCGCGGGAGCGGGCGAGTTCCGCGTGGCGCTCGGTGACGGACGCCGTGGGAGCGGGGTGGGCTGTCTCCTTCGCCTGTACCCGGCAGCCGTGGGCGTAGCCGTCGTGATACCCCCGGATGTACTCCGCCGTATACGCCGCACCGCTGAACAGACTCCGCCAGAAGGGAGGCTTCGGGGACTTCGGACGGTATGCCTGCCCGTCCGCACACCCCCGGTCGAAGCCCTTGCGATAGGCGCGCCCAGCGAACATTTCTCCCTCTCCCTCTCCCTCTCCCTCTCCCTCGCGAATCCGTAGTGTGCAGTATGGGCGAACCCGGCGACGGCGGCGACCCGCTGCTTTCCTCCTTCACCGCTCTCTTGCGTCGGTGGAGGGCAGCGCGCCAGCGGTGAGCGATGAGGGACGAAGGATGAGCGGAGAGCGGTGTGCAAGTTTGGGATTCTGCACAGAGCATGGACGGAGCCATGACTTCTGCGCAAGAATCCCCAAACTTGCCAAGGGGAGCGCCCCTTGGAACCCCCGGACCCGCCGAGCCGTGAGCATGGACGATCAGCCACCTACACCCCCGGAGGAGAGCGACCGCACCGAGAAGATGCGGGAGTACCGGCAGCGCTATTGGGAACGCTTCCGCGAGACCCACAAGCGGGTCTACGGCACGCTGACGCTGGAGGAGTACGCCGCCTTTCAGCAGCGCGCCGAGTCGGCGGGGCGGGCGGTGTGGGCGCAGATTCAGGCGGAGGCGGAAGCCTACGCCCGGCGGGAGTACCTGCCGCCGCAGGAGATCGAGGTGCGCCTCTCCGAACTCGTCGTGCAGCTCCGGCGCATCGGCAACAACGTCAACCAGATTGCACATACGCTCCACGGCGACGGGACGCTCCGCGCCTCCGATCTCGCCCGCAGTCTCGACGAGCTGGAGCGCCTTGTCCGTCACTTCGTCCGCCAGCCGTGGGCGCAGGGGCAGGGCGACGACGACGAACCACCCGGTGCATGATTATCAAATCCCTATCGCGCAAGGCGCCGAGTTTCGGCCAACTGCTCGGCTACATGGTGGCGCCGGAGGGGGCGCGGGTCGATCTCCGCCACAACCTCCCGGCGAGTGCCGGGACGTTCGACGCGGTGGTGGCGGAGTTCGCCGAGAACCACGCGCTCCTCCCCCGGCGCGCGAATGGCAACGCGCTCTTTCATGAAATCCTCGCCCTCCCGCCGGACGCCGGGATTTCCACCAAACGGCAGGTCGAGGCGCTGCGCCACCTGGCTACCCGCTACTTGGCGCGGCGGGCGCCGCAGCAGTTGGCGGTCGGGGTGATTCACGCCGACACCCCGCACGTCCACCTGCACCTGATGATCAGCAGCAACGCCGTCCTCTCCCGCAAACGGGAGTGGTTGAAGAAGGCGGAGTTCGCGGCGATCCAGCGGGAGCTGGAGG
>NZ_BAAHXB010000226.1:0-2879 GCF_054657215.1 Endothiovibrio diazotrophicus | reverse complement strand
CTCGCGCAGGATCTCGCGCAGCACCTGATAGCCCGACATCCGCGGCAGCATCACGTCCAGCAGCACCAGGTCGTGACGTCCCAAGCGCCACGCCTCCAGCCCGCTCGGGCCGTCGCCGCAGATCTCCACCTCGAAGCGCTTGTTGAGGATGCGGTCGATCAGCCGCTGGGTATCCGGTCGATCCTCGATCACCAGCAGCCGCGGCTTGCTCAACTCCATGCCACGTTCGCGCAACAGTCCGCGCACCACCTCGTCGAGGTCGCGCGCCTCATCCAGGGCCAGGAAGCGGTTGACGCCATACTCGCGAGCGGTGGCCTGGGCGATGCGCTCGGCGAAGGTGGCCGAGACCACCACGATCGGCACGTCCTGACGGCTGCTGAACACCCCCGAGCGGATCATCCGCGCCAGCCGCCAACCATCCAGATGGGGCATATGGACGTCGGTGACGATCAGGTCGAAGGGCTCCGCAGAGAGCGCACCGACCGCGATCCGGCCATCCCCCGCCTCGAAGATCCGCTCGAAGCCGCCGCGCTCCAGCGCCCGCCGGAGCAGCCGGCGCGCATCGTCGTTGTCATTGACCAGAAGCAGTCGCGGAGTTTCCGACATCCCGCGGATCCTTTTTTATTAGACTTTCATTGTCAGCCGGCCGTGACCGAGCCACCCTCGCCACCCGGGAGTTCCGGCTTGCGTTCCGGCCTGCGTCGCCGCGGCCACGCGGTGAGCACCGCCTGCACCAGGGTCGCCAGCGGGATCGCGAAGAAGACTCCCCAGAACCCCCAAAGCCCTCCGAACATCAGCACCGCCACGATGATCGCCACCGGATGGAGATTGACCGCTTCGGAGAAGATCAGCGGCACCAGCACGTTGCCGTCGATCGCCTGAATGATGCCATAGGCGAGCAGCAGCCAACCGAATTCCGGCGTGAATCCCCACTGGAAGTAGGCGATGAGCGCCACCGGGATGGTCACCACCACCGCACCGATGTAAGGGATGATTACCGACAACCCGACCCCGAGACCGAGCAACATGGCGTAGTTGAGCCCCATCACCGAAAAGGTGATGTAGCTGGCCCACCAGACGATGACGATCTCCCAGAACTTGCCGCGCACGTAGTTGCCGATCTGGCCATCCACCTCCCGCCACACCGCGGTGGCCAACTCGCGGTTGTGCGGCAGATAGGAGACGAACCAGCCGATGATCCGGCGCTTGTCCTTGAGAAAGAAGAAGACCAGCAGCGGCAGCAGCACCAGGTAGACCATCAGGGTGATCAACCCCACCACCGAAGCGAGCGACATCGACACCACCCGCTGCCCCCAGGCGGTCAGCTCCCCACGCACCGCCTGGATCACCTGACGTACCTGCTCCTCGGAGATCACCTGCGGATAGCGCTCCGGCAGGCTGAGCAGCACCTCCTGGCCGCGCGCGATCATCTTCGGCAGCTCCTGGATCAGCTGGCTCACCTGCTGGGAGAGCATCGGCAACAGACCGAAGATGACGAAGAGCAGGAATGCCATGAACAGCGAGAAGACCACCAGCACCGCCGCCAGCCGCGGCACCCCCCGCTTCTCGAGAAAACCGGCGATACCCTCCAGCAGGTAGGCCACCACCACGCCGGCGAGCACCGGCAACAGCATGTCGCCCGCCAGCAGCACCACCGCAAAGCCGAATGCCAGCAACAGCGCGAGGATGACCACCTGGGGATCGGAAAAGTAGCGCTGGAACCAATCGCGGATCGGCTGCATGCCTTCAGCCTCCCGTGATTTCCGCTGCGGCGTCCTCGCCTTCCGCCTCATCCACGGACTGGCGCCACTCCCCGTAGTGACGACGGAAGAGCAGTTCCAGATCGTCGACCACCTCCACCGCCGGCCGCCCCTGCATCACATGCTGCGACATCAGCATCGAGGTCTCGTGCAGCACCTTGCCGCGATCAAGCATGGGATAGCTCTCCGATAGACGGCGGATCGCCTTCACCACCGACTCCTCAGTGGGCCGCGGGATCTCCCGCGGCTCGACCACCTCAGGCTTCCTCGGCCGGCGACCGTAGAGAAACTCCGCGAAGGCGAGCAACTGCCCTCGTCCCTCCCCATCGAGGGCCGAAAACCACTTCAACAATCTCTTCTCCGCGGCTTCCACCGCACCTCCCGGGCCGACCCGACTGACAACCAATAGGAAAAGGTAACCTGAAAGGGGGGGGAGGCGCCAATGATTCGACCCGGGACGTCACGCGTCGGGCAAGACGATGCGGGAGGAAGCATTGCCAACCCTCCCCCGGAACCCCTGGTTGCGACGCTCTGCGTCGTAACCGGCGGCCTTGGACGCTCTGCGTCCTACAGCGGACGAGTCGATCGATCGCCACACCGCGGGGGTTACCACGCGGAGCGTGGTAACCAGGGGGAGCGTGGTAACCAGGGGGAGATTCATTCAGACCTCCCCGCTCGGGCAAAAAAAGCCCCGCGGGGGTGCGGGGCGAATCTCGGTCTTGGGGAAGATCGAGGAAGGAGGAAGCCGAAATTCAGAAGCAGCTCTTCATCCGGAAGGTGCTGGCCACCGAATAGAGGAGGCCGGCAACTCCCAGCGGCAACAGCACCATGAAGGCGACCTGCCAGGAGAGCCAGGAGGGGATCAGCGCGTCGGCGACACCGCCGAACAGCAGCACCAGCCAAGCGACCAGCAGCAGCAGCACGGAACCGAGCGCGCTACGTTTCACCTGCTCGCACGAAGGGTTGTCGCTCATGGATCACCTCACCAAATGAATTAGAAAATAATTGTTTTCTAATATACCGATAATAAAGAGGCCGTCAACCCCCGCCGGCGGCGCGGCGGCTCCGGGCTCCCTGCCCTCCCGCCGCATACCCACCATCCCTGGCGGTAGCGGCTCC
>NZ_BAAHXB010000225.1:0-2893 GCF_054657215.1 Endothiovibrio diazotrophicus | reverse complement strand
GCCGCCGGCCACACCACGCTGGCCTACTACGACCCGCTCACCAATCGCCCCGAGCGCATCACCGACCCCCTCGGCCGCGAGACCGTGCTCGACTACGACAACCAGGGCCGCCTGATCCGCGCCACCAACGCCGCCAACGAGTCCGCCACCGTCGCCTACACCGACCGCGGACAGATCCAGACCATCACCGACCCGGCCGGCAACGCCTGGACCTTCGCCTACGACGACTTCGGCAACCTCACCGCCGCCACCGACCCCGAGGGCCACACCGCCCGCTACCGCTACGACGCCGCCAGCCGGGTGATCGAGGCCACCGACCCCCTCGGCCGCTCCACCCGCTACGCCTACGACCCCATGGACCGGGTCACCCAGGTGATCGATCCCAAGGGCCACACCACGACCCTCGCCTACCGCCCCGACGGGCGGCTGGCCACCGTCACCGACGCCAAGGGGGCGGTGATCGAAAGCAACGAGTACGACGTCCTCGGACGCCTGACCACCCGCACCGATGCCCTCGGCCACACCGAGCAGTTCACCTACGACAAGAACGACAACCTGCTCACCTACACCGACGCCGCCGGGCAGCTCACCACCTTCGGCTACGATGCCCTCGACCGGCTGATCGGCCTGGTCGACGCCGACGGGCGCAGCACCGAGTACCAGTACGATCTGGCCGGCAATCTGGTGTGGGTCGCCGACTCCGCGAGCGGCGACACCCGCTACGACTACGACGAACTGGACCGCCTGACCCGCGAGATATCCCCCCGCGGCACCGTGGAATACGCCTACGACGCCGCCGGCCAGCTCACCGCCCGCCGGGTCAACGGGCTCTCCCTCACCACCTACGGCTACGACCCCGCCGGGCGGGTGACCACCATCGAGCACGACGGGCGACGGGCGCTCTACCGCTACGACGCGGCGGGAAGACTGAGCGAAAAGGAGCTGCCCAACGGGATCGTCCAGCGCTACGCCTACAGCCCCGCCGGGGACCTGCTCACCATCGCCTACCTCGACGCCTCCGGCAGCGAGGTGGACCGTATCGACTACGAGTACGACGGCGCGGGCAATCGGATTCGGCGCCACCGTATGCGCGCCAGCTCGACCCCGGAGACGCTGTTCAACGGGGTCTATGACGACGCCAATCGGATGCTCAGTTACAACGGCTATGCCTTGAGCTATGACGACAACGGGAACCTGGTGAGCCGGGAGACCGAGCAGGGAGCGGTGGACTACACCTGGGATGCCCGCGGTCAACTGGTCGCCATCGACGGGCCCAACGGCACGGCGCGCTTCAAGTACGACCACCAGGGGCGTAGGATTGAGCGGACCGTCAACGGGGTGACCACCGGATTCCTGTATGACGGGGCGCAGGCGGTGGCTGAGCTGGCCGGCAGTGCGCTGGGGGCCACCTACCACACCGGGTTGATGATCGATGAGGTGCTGGGGCGCTATGCGGCGGCTGGGGATAAGCAGCTCTTATCGGATGCGTTGGGGTCGGTGGTTGGGCTGGCGGATGAAGGGGGGTGGGTTTCGGATGAGTATGCCTATAGTCCCTTCGGGGAGTCGGTGCATACGGGGGCGGACGCGGGGAACTCGTTGGGGTATACCGGGCGGGAGGATGATGGGACTGGGCTCTACTATTATCGGGCGAGGTATTATGATCCAGGGCTGAAGAGGTTTATTAGTTCGGATCCGATTGGGTTGCTGGGTGGGGTCAATAGTTACGCCTATGTTTCAAACGACCCGCTGAACTTCTATGACCCGTATGGCCTGCTTCGGTTTAACTTTGACCAATTTGCAAATCAAGTTGAAGCAAACCGATTTGATATGAATGCTGTGTTGGGAACGCTAGTTGCCACAGAAGCCTTTGGAACAATGCCAAAGACCCCGAAGGAATTGAGAGCGTTTGGCCCCAAAAACAAGATCAACCCATTAACTGGACAACTTAGCAGATGGTCAGGCCGCTTCGGTACACGAGCCCTCCGCGTACTTGGCCGCACAACGTTTGGCATAGCTGTTGGAACGTTGACAACCGGAGCGCTAGTCTTTGAAGGGTTCTATGACTGGGGAGTAATAGGAAAAGCTGCCTGGGATGCCCTCTCCTTTGATGACAACCTTTGCAGGTAATCATCATGGATGTGCCAATGGAGATATCGGAAGATGAGCTGCGAAACGCAGCCAAACTACGAATAGCACGACTATTTAATGTGGCACCGGAAAATATATCACTTGATGATATTTTCGGGAAAGATATTCACACGAGCTTTGTATCAAACTGGAAGCCCAACGAACTTGATATCATCTATGACGATATTTGCGACATCGTTGACAAGAAGACATGGAAAGAGCTTGGCTCAGGGAGAATAAAAA
Source organism: Endothiovibrio diazotrophicus (assembly GCF_054657215.1). Lineage (NCBI taxonomy): Bacteria > Pseudomonadati > Pseudomonadota > Gammaproteobacteria > Chromatiales > Thioalkalispiraceae > Endothiovibrio > Endothiovibrio diazotrophicus. Next base: position 523 of record NZ_BAAHXB010000225.1, on the reverse strand, counting down.
TAAGAACTGTAGGAGATTATTGTGACCTCATGGTCAGCAGCTATAAGAGCAACAAAAAAAATGTAACAGAAATTCTATTTGATTATGAAAAAGAAGAAAACAACAGGCTCAAGAATAACGTAACAGTAATTCTAATCGCCGCATCAGTGATTGGATTAATAGTCGCTTTATTGTTTGTATTAAATTGACTTAAACACCTACACAACCCCACCATCCAACCCATCAGATAATTCTTACAAACAAAAGCCCCACCCGATCACCGACCGGGCGGGGCTTGGTGTTGCGCCTCAATCCTCCTCGGCCACCGTCACCACCAGACACCCGCGCATGACCCGCACCTTCACCGGGGCGCGGATCTCGAAGCCTGCGGCGCTGAGCCAATCGCCGCGCATCTGCAACCAGGGCACGCGGCGCGAGCGGCGCGGCATACCGCTCTCGGTGGGCGGGTACTCGTAGAACACTATCGGGATCAGGTCTTTCTTATTGCCTATCAACGCAATTCCAGGTAGTGTGACCTCATGGC
>NZ_BAAHXB010000224.1:0-2944 GCF_054657215.1 Endothiovibrio diazotrophicus | reverse complement strand
TCCTAAAACAGGAAGTTATTCTTTCGCGAGCCCTTAGGCCGCGATCGGGCGGAGTGCCGCGCCGTGACGAGGCTCGCGGAGGTAGGCGGAACGGGGGTCCGCCCTCGGCATCCTGCTCACGCCAAACGCCTATGTCCCGCTCGGCCATCGCGGCCTGGGGGCCGCTCCCACAGGTCGAGGGGAGATCACCGCTCTACCACCGCAGGGGGCCGAAGATCTCGGCGGGGTAGCGGGTGCGACAGCCGTCGGGGGCGGTGCCGAGCCAGCCCAGCCGGTGCCACGCCTCGGGGCCCGCCTGGAGGATGTGCGAGCCGTCGCTGTTGAGGACGGCGCCGTTGGGGGAGATGACGCAGGTGAGGATATGGCGTTGAGATGCGTCGATAGAGAGGAGGTTGTCGCCGGATCGTAGGTCCCAGATTGATCGTTCCCACGCTCCAGCGTGGGAACGCGGGACTGGACGCGGGCGCAGCCACCCTTCTCCGGCCGGATGGGCGGCGGCCTCGACCCCTGCGCGGCGGTCCAGGTGGGCTTCGCGCTGGCCGCCCGCGAGCAGCGCGAGATCACCTTCCTTCGGCTTCCGCGACCACCCGGCCGGCGGGGTTATCCTCCACTGGAAATCGCCCTGGCCAACGCCATCCGCGGCGCGGTCTCCATCAACCACGTCATGCGGGTGAAGTGCCCACGCCAAGCGGGACCTCGCCGCCGCCGCGCCAGCCGCTCGCTTCGGCGTTGAATCTTCCCGCTCCGGCGCGGTCCAACCCCATGCCTCCGTAATATCGGCAGGCCCCCTCTCTCCACTCAGGCACCCCCCAATGTTCCAAGGCCTTCTCCAGCTCCCTCCCTGGGGCTATCTCGTGGCGGCACTGCTGCTGACCCATGTCACCATCGTCGGCGTCACCGTATTCCTTCACCGGCACCAGGCGCACCGCGCGCTCGACCTGCACCCCGTCGTCGGCCATTTCTTTCGCTTCTGGCTGTGGCTGACCACCGGCATGGTCACCCGTGAATGGGTGGCGATCCATCGCAAGCACCACGCCAAGTGTGAGACCCCGGCGGACCCGCACAGCCCGCAGGTGCTGGGGCTGCGCAAGGTGTTGTGGCAGGGCGCCGAACTCTACCGCGGCGCCGCCGGCGAGCCGGAGATCCTCGAGCGCTACGGGCAGGGGGCGCCGGACGACTGGCTCGAGCGCCATCTCTATTCCCGCTACAGCCTGGCGGGCATCGGCCTGATGGCGGCGCTCGACCTCGTCCTGTTCGGCCCCGTGGGGCTGACGATCTGGGCGGTGCAGATGGTGTGGATTCCCTTCTGGGCGGCGGGGGTGATCAACGGCGTCGGCCACTACGGGGGCTACCGTAATTTCGACAGCCCGGATGCCTCCACCAACCTGCTGCCCTGGGGCGTACTGATCGGCGGCGAGGAGCTGCACAACAATCACCACGCCTTCCCCAGTTCGGCCCGGTTCTCCAACCGCCCGTGGGAGTTCGATATCGGCTGGTTCTACATCCGCCTGCTGGAGCGCGCGGGTCTCGCGCGGGTGCGCAAGCTGGCGCCCCATCCGGTATTGGGCGAGGCGCGCGGGCGCCTGGACCTGGAGGCGGTCAAGGCGTTGACCGTCAACCGCATCCACCTGTTCGCCGATTACCGTCGCCGGGTGTTGCGCCCGGTCATGCGCGCCGAACTCGACAACGTGGGCGGCACCCTCCGCGACCTCCTCAAACGGGCGCGCCACCCGCTGCTGAACGATCTGTCCGCCGGCGGCGGGGATGGTGCCGCAAGCGTGGCCGAAGTGCTCGCCGTCAGCCCGGTGCTGCGCGCGGTCCACGAGCAGCGCCGGCGTCTCGTGGCGATCTGGAACGAGCGGGCGGCCACCCACGAGTGGCGCCTCCAGGCGCTGCAACAGTGGTGCGCCGAGGCGGAGGCCAGCGGCATCGAGGCCCTGCGCGCGTTTACCGCGGTGATGCGGAGCTACCGGCTTGCGGACGCGCGCTGAAGGGATGGCGCGCTGCCCGCGAGCGCAGGTGAGCCGGAAAATAGCCTTGGACATTGTCGGCAAACAGGCGCAGACTGCCCGGCATACTTTCCCCTCCCGGCTCTCTCCAATCAATCCTTCTCCCTCCCGTTTCCCGACTCGCCGCAATCATCCCCTCCGCTGCATTGCCACGTGCGCCTGGTGCGACATGGGGAGCGAACGGGGCGTCCGGCGCCGGGAAAAGAATTGGCCGCGACGCGGCCTCTCGCTACCGATCACGATTTCTGCGTATGGTCCGGCGGTAGTGCTCATCCGACGACATACTGCATTTTGAGCGTAATCAATCTATATGAATATCTATGTGGGTAATCTCCCCTACGAAGTGAGCGAAGGTGACCTTCGCGAAGCATTCGGCGCGTTCGGCACCGTAACCAGCGCTGCGCTGATCACCGACAAGTTCAGCGGCCAGTCCAAGGGCTTCGGCTTCGTCGAGATGTCCAGCAACGGCGAGGCGGACGCGGCCATCAAGGGGCTCAACGGCAGCTCCATGCAGGGCCGTGCGATCAAGGTCAACGAGGCCAAGCCGCGCGAGCAGCGGGCGCCTCGCTACTAACGCGGGCACCTCCCCGCGCTGAAAAAAGCGCTCCCCGGCCATGCCGGGGAGCGTTTTTTTTGCGCCATGTCCGGGATCGCCGGTGCAATCGACGGCCGGACCCGAGGTGCCCGTAGGAGCGGCCCTGAGGCCGCGATCATGACGGAGTGAGCCATTCCGACCCGGCTTGCGGCGGGAACGGACGCGGCGCCATCGCGGCCTCGGGGCCGCTCCTACAGGAGAGGAATTCACCACGGCCGACATCGGACAGGGCTCACCCGGCACGAAGGTAATGGTAACGTCGCCGAGGCATCGGCGACCTTGTACGCCGGAGCGTGCGGCGGAGGCGAGAGCCCTTTTTGCCGAATACCGGTGGACCGGC
>NZ_BAAHXB010000223.1:0-2945 GCF_054657215.1 Endothiovibrio diazotrophicus | reverse complement strand
CACAAATTTGCCGTTCCCCGATAGTCGTGCTATTACGGTGGGTGTCCCGGTATCCTTGCGCTCCTTGAGGTGGACCCGCCAGACCATGTCGTCGATCCGCTCGCGCAGGTCGTCGCTGACGTAGCTGCCGGTCACCCGTTCGAGGGTGGTGAAGTCCAGCTCCTTTACCCATTCTTCGTGGACGAACCCTTCCAACAAGTCGCGCACCAGCTCCGGGTGGCTGAAGAGGTGCTTGTGGCCGGTTGTGTCACTTAAGATAATCCGTTTCGCATCCTCATCTGATCAATTGGGAGAATCAGCACGAATTCACCTTCCTCCAAAGGCCACAATGGAGCGATCTCCGTACTCAACATCCGTCGAAATCGTGTTGCCAAACTTTCTTCACTACCCTCCGGCCCTTTCTGATACGGTCGTGGTGTTAGTATGGAGTGATTAGTCATGCTGATCTGAATGTCTGTGCGAAATATCCTACATTCATGTGAGGGTGTCTTTCCAGTCGTGCGTTGCCCGGTCGAAAAATTCAGTGGAAGATTTTATGAACACAAAAAGCACATTTTCAGAGATAATAAACTCATTAAACGAATGGAATGATAAGAAGGCTGAGTTGGGAAGCCAATTCCGGACGATGAAGCGTGGGGAATTTCCTAAAGAAGATGTTGTTCCAAAGGAAAGTAGACTTAAGGAGCTCTTTTTTCGTGCGATTAACGCGAAGTTTTTTGAGCTAAGTACACAAAGCCAACCATCAGATGAGCGTGTTCGTCCGGAGGCATTGGAGGAACTGCTGCATTTTGCTCTTAATGGTATTAGAATCTGTACGGGCGTCGATAGGATACGGCTTTATCTTTATGATAATATACATAAAATACTTGAGTTGACTATGGATGATGGTCATGTTAATGAAGCGGGAGATCCAATTCGCTTATCTTCTCCGTCAACTCGCGGGAAGTTCGATCTAAAAGTGACGGCAGAAGAGACTGCCCACAGCTTTATCGTCCGCACCTTCCGTAATCGAGAGCCGGTGCTACTCGCTGTTGATGCTGTTGAACGAGAGGACCCTATTCTCAGAGAGAGACTAGATATTTTGGGGATTGATGGTCCCATTGCTATTGTTCCCATCGGGTATCACATCAACGAGCCCATCGGGGTCATTGGAGTGGATAATCGGGCTGATAATCCAGCACCAATTACCCACGAAGATGTGGTTTCAATTATGACGCTGGGAAATCAAGTTATTGCTGCCGTCGCCTCGACTGGCCGCTTGCATCAAGCCGAAGAATTATATCGTAGCCAAGCTAAAGAGTTAGATATCCACAATGATGTCGCTCGTTTGATTATCGGTGATCCAGATAGCATTGATGCGCTTTATCAAGAAATGCTTGACAAAGCCTTGCCGGTTCTGGAGATTCACTTCGGCGTGATTTATCGGGAGCAGAATGGAACTATTGGGATGGTTCGACGTAGCGACGGCTCTAACGACATCTTGCCGCTTCCAGAGGAAGTGCGCGAACATTTCGCGGACGATGATAGGTTGGGGAATCCCATGTTTTCTGACGAGATAGGAATCGTCTCTTCCTTTCGTCAGTTATCCGTCGCCTTTCCTGAGGCTCGATCTTTTGGAGTCTACTGTCTCTATACACGTGGAATATCGAAAGGAAGCCCCTTGGTAAGGTTGGGTTATCTTGTTGCTGCTTCTCGCCATCCAGCGCATTTCACCACAGCAGTCAAGAGCCGTCTCATTGGCTTCATTCGTCTCCTCGCTCATGCCATTTCTTACCACCTGCTGAATCAAGAATATAAACGATCGGAACATCACAAAAAACTATTGATCCGCAACCTGGAGCACCTTAATGCAATGAATCCGGATACCTTTCAGAGAAATGCTTATCGAGGTGTCCTGAAACGGCTTACAGCGTTCTTGGCGGAAGAAATTGGTGCAGACTACGGATTTGTCTGTGACTGGGATGGCCACGCGCTGGAAGTGATCGACGCCTATCCTGAGGATCTATTCACGCGCACCGAGCCACATCGTATTACCAGGGCAAAGCCTCGTTATCAAAGAGGCGACAATAGCCTGGTTGCCATTGTGTTGGACCAACCAGATCCTTTTCCCTTTGTTATTCAGAATGATACTCGTCAAGCGGAACGCGATGGCCTCTATTTATACCGCTCTATTGATGATAGTTGTAGTGAGTTGGTTGTCCGTATTCAGGAGGGGCCTGGTGGGTCTCCTCTATGTGTATTCAATTTTCAGAGTCGTAGAAAAGGATTTTTTCACCGAAGTCATGCTGAAGAAGTGCTCCAGCTCAGCCCCGTCGCCGTCACCGCTATTAAGATGACGCGCCTATTTGATCGTTATCATTCCGCGGTTCTCCATAGTAGTTATTTTTCAAAGTTGGCAGAGAGTATTGGTGATAGCATCAAGACTGGTGCCCTGTTGCAGGAACTGGTGGTAGTGGTGGGGCGTGCACTGGCGACGTGTAAATATGGCTATGTATTGGTTAGGGACGTTCTCAGCATGGACGAGACCTTCGAGGTCAAGTATTCTCTTCCGTCCGATGAGCGACCGGTATCAGCCCAGACCCGCTTTCGTCCGGGACAAGGCCATGTGGGCGAGGCGGTATCACTCCGCAAAACTGTAGTTTGTCCCGACACTGAGAAGTCGGATCAATATTTGCCCGGTTGGGAGGGGGTAAGGTCCGAGGTGGCTATTCCAGTATTTGATCGTAGTAGTTCTAGTATGGCTCCGCCGGTAATCGCTGTTCTCCTCTACGCTCACACTGATCCAAATCATTTTCAGGAGGGGACCGCAATGATCCATCAGTTGGAAGAATTGGCGGAACAACTTGGCAGTACTATTCCTAAGATTCAAGGTGCTCGTTGGTCTACTGCTATTTTTATAAGCTATCCCAGCACTCATAATGCTTATGCTGAAGATCTCTATCACC